>WFPV01000129.1 GCA_015487405.1 Aquifex sp.
CGTAGGTATCATCATCCTCGGCTCTGAGACGGGAATAGAAGAAGGACACATAGTAAAGAGAACCGGTAGAATATTGGACGCTCCCGTCGGAGAGGGACTTATCGGTAGAGTTATAGACCCCCTTGGAAATCCTTTAGATGGAAAGGGGCCCATTCAATACGAATACCGCTCTCCCGTTGAAAAGATTGCTCCCGGTGTTGTAAAGAGAAAGCCCGTTCACGAACCTCTCCAGACCGGTATTAAGGCTATAGATGCAATGATACCTATCGGTAGGGGACAAAGAGAGCTCATCATTGGTGATAGAGCTACCGGAAAGACCACCGTAGCTATAGACACGATTCTTGCCCAAAAGAACAGCGACGTTTACTGTATATACGTCGCTGTAGGACAAAAGAGGGCGGCAATCGCGAGACTTATAGAGCTCCTTGAAAGAGAAGGAGCTATGGAATACACCTGTGTGGTAGTTGCGTCTTCCTCCGACCCCGCGGCACTCCAATACTTGGCTCCTTTCGTCGGATGCACTATAGGTGAATACTTCAGAGACAACGGAAAACACGCACTCATCATTTACGACGACCTTTCCAAGCACGCTGAGGCTTACAGACAGCTCTCACTCCTCATGAGAAGACCTCCCGGAAGAGAAGCTTACCCCGGAGACGTCTTCTACCTCCACTCCAGACTCCTTGAGAGAGCGGCTAAGTTAAACGACGACCTGGGAGCAGGTTCTCTTACCGCACTTCCCATAATTGAGACCAAGGCAGGAGACGTTGCGGCATACATTCCTACGAACGTTATCTCCATTACCGACGGACAGATATACCTTGAAACGGACCTCTTCAACAAAGGTATAAGACCCGCTATTAACGTGGGACTCTCCGTTTCCCGTGTTGGTGGAGCGGCACAGATAAAGGCTATGAAACAGGTCGCGGGAACCCTCAGACTGGAGCTCGCTCAGTTCAGAGAGCTGGAAGCTTTCGTACAGTTCGCATCAGAACTTGACAAGGCAACCCAGCAGCAGATTAACAGAGGTCTCAGGCTCGTTGAGCTCCTAAAGCAAGAGCCTTACAACCCCATACCCGTTGAGAAGCAGATAGTTCTTATCTACGCGGGAACCCACGGATACCTTGACGACATCCCCGTTGAGTCCGTCAGGAAGTTTGAAAAAGAGCTTTACGCATTTCTTGACAACGAAAGACCCGATATCTTAAAAGAAATCCTTGAGAAGAAGAAACTTGACGAAGAGCTTGAAAAGAAGATAAAAGAAGCCCTTGACACCTTCAAGCAAAGGTTCGTTCCTTAAGCTTTCTCCTCCTTCCTTAAAATTTTTTATATGAAGAAACCCAAGAACATTTATATCGGATGTAGCGGATTTTCCTACAAGGACTGGAAGGGCACCTTTTACCCATCCCACATCCCCGAAGGGGAGATGATTAGATACTACGAGCAGTATTTTGAGGTCGTAGAAATAAATTACACCTACTACTCAATGCCTCACCCCTACACCTTCCAGAGCTTCTTAGAAAAGACCAAAAAACTGAGGTTTTCCGTAAAGGCAAATCAGATATTTACCCACGACAGGAACTACACAAAAGAGGACGTAAAGAAGTTTATAGAAGGAATAAAACCCTTACTTGACGAAGAAAAGAGATTTATCGCTATACTCTTCCAGTTTCCTGAGAGTTTCAGATACACTCCGGAGAATCTGGAATACATAAAGAAGCTCTCCTACGACTTTGCAGGAATAGACAGAGTTATTGAAGTAAGACACCGGAGTTTTGCCAATCACGAGTTTTACGAGTTCGTTGAAGAGGTGGGATTTTCCGCACTCGTAAACATCGACGCACCGAAGGTAAAAGGATTACTAATTGGCCCTTGGAAATCTGTGGGCGTTATAAACTACGTTCGCCTGCACGGAAGGAATAAGGAGAAGTGGCATAACCATAAGGAAGCATACGAGAGGTATGACTATCTTTACTCAATTGAAGAGCTGGAAAAGATTAAGGAAAAAATTCTAAAGATTTACGAAGGTAAGGACACTTACGTGTTCTTTAATAATCACTACAGGGGAAAGGGAGCACTGAACGCTCTTCAACTGAAAGAGCTCTTCGGAGAGGAAGTCAAGATTCCCAAAGGCTTACTTTCCACTTTTGCTCCAAAACTCTGGGAATAAACTATTTATCTATGGACAGGCTGGAATACTTCAAGAGTTTATTAGAAAAGAGTCCGGACAACCCTATGGTTCACTACTCCCTGGGGCTCGAGTATTACAAGAGACAGGAGTATGAAAAGGCTATAGAGCATTTAAATAGATACTTAGAACTGCAGGAGGACGAGGGAGCGGTCTACAGGACACTCGCCAAGTGTTACGAGGAGCTTGGGGAATTTCAAAAGGCCATAGAGGTGTTGGAGGAGGGGATAAGACAAGCCATGAAGTATAACCACCCCTCCATGGCTCAGGAATACCAGCAATGGATAGAGGAGCTCAAGAATATGAGCTTTTAAATCATAGTCCTTAAGACTTCTCTGGTTACGGGAATGCTTTCGGCGTAGAGTTTTCTGTCCCTGTTTATGTGTTTTGCAACCGCCGCAAACATCAGGAGTATTCCGCCGAGGATATCCGCCTTCTTCTTGTGGAGCTCTTCGTCCAAGGGAGGGAGTGCCTCTTCCGCTTTCAGAAGCTCCTCTTCAAGTTCCGCTAAGTAACTGGTAAAAGCTTTTAGGAGCTCTTCTCCCCTGTCTTCTATAAATCTGTTCATATACCTCTCAAGGTCTTCGGTAATAGGAAGGTCGTAGTAGGATAAGTAGTCTCTTCCATTAAACTGAGCGTTCTCTATCCCTTTTCTGAGAAGGTCTTCATAGATTTCTACCACGGTTTCCGATATGACTTCTGCCTTGTCCTTATGCTCTTTAATATCTAAACCTACCTCCTCTCTGAGAAGTTTCTCGATGTAGACGACCTCTAGGGGCATTTTCCTTCTAATAGGTAACTTTTTTCTCATGCTTTATAATTATATTAAACTTTTAATTATATTAAGCTTTAAAGGGGGGAGAATTAAGGTTGCGATATGATTGTCAAATCATCACAAATAGACTTCTCAATTATCTAAGGGAAGAGAAAGAAATTGTGGAAAGGGAGAGGGAAGAGCTAAAAAAACTCTTACTACTAAAAGAAAGGGAAGTAAGGTATCTTAGGAATTACATTCGCGAGCTGGAGAAAATGTTAAATTACTATAAAGCTTCCTCAGTAATAGACGAACTTACAAACGTTTACAACCGTAGATATATAATTGAAGCTCTGAAGAAGGAAATAGCTTTTGCAAATAGAACGGGAGAAAAGTTTTCTCTAGCTCTGATAGATGTTGATAACTTTAAACAGATAAATGACCAATACGGACATGAGGTAGGGGATAAAGTCCTGGAGCTAATAGCCTACGAGCTTCAAAACTCAGTCCGCGAAGCGGATATAGTGGGAAGATGGGGGGGAGACGAGTTTATCATTATTCTAAGGAATACAGATATAAACAGAGCTAGAAAGGTAGCAGAAAGAATTCTTAACTACATAAGGAACATGAAAGTCAACTCCCTTAAACTTTCTGTAAGTCTCGGGCTTGCAGAATATCAGGGGGAAAACCTGAAGGAGTTAATAAAAAAGGCTGACAAAGCTCTATACAAAGCAAAGGAAAAAGGAAAGGATAGAATTTACATTACAAGTGATTAAATCTTAAGTTTATGGAGAATTTTATTGAGAAAGCAGTTGAGGAGCTCAAAAAAGGAAATCTTATAGTTTCTCCTACAGATACCATTTACGGAATTCTTACGGATGCAACAAACAAAGAGGCAGTGAAAAAACTTTATAAATTAAGGAGACCCTCTGGAAGGCCTTTTATAGTTTTGCTTCCAGATGAGAACTGGATAAAAGAGATGTGCTTAGAGATTCCAGAAAGAGCCAAGCCTCTATTAAAACTTGAAGGATTGACTCTCGTTCTCCCCAAAAAATGCAGTAAATACGATTACATAAATAAAGACTCCTTAGCAATAAGGATACCTCGAAGGGGGATTATTAAGGAAATTCTTAAAAAACTAAACAGACCCGTGGTAGCTCCCAGTGCTAATCCTGAAGGAAAGAAGCCAGCTGAAAGCGTAGAGGAAGCTAAAAGATACTTCGGAGATAAGGTTTCCCTCTATATAGACGGAGGTATTATAAAAGGAAAGCCCTCAACAGTTGTATCTTTTGTAAACAATGTAAAGATTCTGAGAGAAGGAAAAGTAAAGAAGGAAGAAATTGAGCAAATTATCGGTAAAACTTAAGGAGTTATATTTTAAAAATTTTTCTTGAACTATGCTACTAAACAAGAGAAGAAAAGACGAAAGCGACAAAACTCTGTGTAGAAGTCGGGGTGGTTTAATAAATACCTTCTAGATTTCGGAGATAGCAACGTTGATCTTGAAAATGTGAAACTGCTAAAAGAAGTTGGAAAGAGAAGAATAAAGGTTAAAGCCTACGAAGGAATAAAAACTCTAAAAGATGCTCTCAGTAATAAGGAATCTCTTCCATTCGGAAGAGAAAACTAAAGGGAACTGCAAGGCCGCTAATAAAGGCTGTTCCGGGCTTTAAGAAGGGAAGAAGCCTAAAAATATCTTCCTTTGAGTGTTCAAAGAAAACGGAAACCGCTTCAAGGTCGTTTTTTGTTATTAGCTTAAAGATTACCTGAGTGTTTAGCTGAGAAAGGATGAACTTACTTATATTTGCAGGTCTTTGAGTGATTGCTACAAGACCAAGCCTAAGTTTCCTTCCCTCCATAGCTATCTTCTTCGCGTAAGTGTAAGCTACATTTTCCCTGCCTGTTGGAACGTCCCCCAATCCCCTCTCGGGAGCCACATTCTGAGCCTCCTCTATCACCACAAGTCTGTCTTTAGGTTCTCTCTTTGCCTTAATAAACACTTCTTTGAGGATTAAACCTATCAGGTTAACCCTCGTCTCTGTTATATCTACTTCCTTAAAATTAAAGACCTTTATCCTTTCGGGAGCATTTAAAACCTTTTTTATTTCCTCAATTATCTGCGGTTGCAAGAGAAGAGCTTCCTCCCCGTAGGTTTTTTTTAGGTGCTCTATGGCCTCTCTCAGTTCGTCCCTGAAAACTTTTGCTATTAGATGCTTTCCTGCTTCCATAAATATGTCAAATAAAGTGTATTGGGAAAGCTCTGTCCTCTCAAGGTCGGGCTTCAGAGCTCTCCTGAACACCGCGAAAAATTCCTTCTCTTCGGAAGAACGCTCCTCTAAAGTAGCTCCCCCCTCTCTTAGAAGCTCTTTTATATCTTCTACACTTATGGGAAAAAGTACATTTTGTAAAATAACTTCTCTAACCGGAAGTTCCTCTTTAAGCTCATCCGCATACTCTCCGTAGATGTCAAAAAGATAAACCTCCGCATCCTCTCTAAAGTTTTTTAAGAGCTTTTTAGTGAAGGTTGTCTTCCCCGAACCAGTCGTTCCAAGAACAGCCATATGCATAGGGATAACCTTGTCAAGGTCCAGAAAAGCCTTCACATCTGTCCCGTAAA
>WFPV01000130.1 GCA_015487405.1 Aquifex sp.
GATAACCCCCTACAGACCCATGAGCTTGGAAGCTGCCGCGGGAAAGAATCCCGTATCCCACATCGGAAAGATTTACAACGTTGTTGCCAACATAATAGCGGACAGGGTAGTTAGCGAGATAGAGGAGGTTGAAGAAGCTTACTGCTACCTCGTTTCCCAGATAGGAAAGCCCATAAACGAGCCCCAGGTCTGCGATGTTAAGGTAAGAACCAAGAAGGATATAAAGGGAATAGAGGAGCAGGTAAGGAAGATAGCAGAAGAGGAGCTGGATGCCATGCCCAGCACCTGGAAGCGCTTCCTCAACAAGGAGTTCTCCGTAGCTTAATGGATTTAGAGAAACTCAAAAAGATACAGCTTGAGTGTGCAAAGAAGGTAATCCAGAGGGACGACTTTGACGAGATAAAAACCGTAGGAGGTATGGACTTAACCTTTGAGGACATAAAGAGAGACCCCACCCGTGCCTGGGCAAGCCTCGTCGTTATAGAGCTTGAAACCCTAAAACCTATTTACGAGCACGTGGTTGAGGATATAGTGGATTTCCCTTACATTCCCACCTTTCTCGCTTTTCGGGAGCTCCCCTTACTTTTAAAGCTCTACAAAACGGCAGAAGTAAAGCCGGACGTTTTCTTCGTTGACGGTCAGGGAGTGGCTCACCCGAGAGGTTGCGGGATTGCCTCCCACTTTGGGGTGGAGACGGGAGAAGTGAGCGTGGGAGTGGCAAAGTCCAAACTCTTTGGATACGCAAAGGAGCCGGGACCAAAGAAGGGAGACTTTACATACCTCCGGTATAAAGGAAGAATCATAGGAGCTGTAGTCAGAACGAAGGACAACGCCCAGCCCGTTTACGTATCTGTGGGGCATAGGATTAGCTTAAAAACCGCCATAGAACTCGTTCTAAAGACCTCCATCTACAGAGTCCCCGAGCCCACACGCTTGGCTCATAACCTCCTTCAGAAGGTAAGAAGGGAGAAACTGAGAGGCAAAAGACTCTTCTAAGCTCCTTCAAGCTTCTGAAAGAGCTTTAAAAAGAATTTAGTGAACTTCTCAAGCTCTTCCACACTTATGCTTTCTCTGTCAGTGTGGCTATCTATGAGGCTGCCGTATCCGAAAACGACGCAGTGATAGCCGGCCTTGTGGTAGTTGCTCGCATCGGTCCAGGAAGGCATTATACCTTTCTTTGCTTCACCTTCTATCTCTGTAAGGACTTCTTCAAGCAGAGGTAAAAGCCCGTCCGTTTTGAAGGACTGGAAAGCTTCCTCGTCTTCCACGTTCCACTCAATAGAACACTCCGTGTTTATTTCCTTAAGAACACTTTCCACCTTCTTTTTCAACTCTCCCAAGTCCTCACCTTCAAATACTTTGAACTCAAGGAGAGCTTCACAACTTCTGGGAACCTTATAAATCTTCGTTCCGCTCCTTATCATTATTACGTTCACTTCTCTCCGGAGGGCTTCCTCAAGCTTGTTCAAAAGGTTGATAAAAACCTTTGTAGGATTTTCCACCTTTTCATACTCTGCTCCGTGAGCAGATTTACACTTTATCTTTACGGAGAACTCTAAAGCTCCGAACTGCTTGGTGCATAAAAGCCCGTAGGTGGGCTCAAGGACGAGGATATATTTAACTCCGTTTAGAACTTCCGGAAGCTTTTCAGAGCCAAGAGCTGTATTTTGCTCCTCGTCAACAACAAAGGCTAAAGAGACGGGCAACTCTTTATCAGGATTTTGCTTTTTATATTCTTCCACCGCAGTTATGAGGCTCGCTATAGCCCCCTTGACGTCACTCGCTCCCCTTCCGTAGATTCTTCCGTCTTTCTCTACAGGCTTGTAGGCGTTCTTAAAGCCATCCGGCGGAACCGTATCCACGTGAACCGAGATTAGGAACTCCGATCCACTGTCGTAAAAGAGGTTATACCTGTCTTCTTCTATTTCTTGTTTTCTTAAAGGGACGCCTGCGGCGTGTAGTCTCCTTTCTATGTATTCCAGGACAGCTCTTTCCTTTCCGGAGACACTGGGAATAGCTATTAGCTCTTTTAATGTTTCCTTTACTTTCTCTCTCATAAGTTAATAAAGATATATTAAAGGGCAGCGAGAAGCCTCTTCGTATATTCGTGCTTTGGGTTGTCAAACACACTAAATACGTCTCCTTCCTCCACTATTTCCCCTTCTTTTAGGACTATTACTCTATCCCCCACTTCCGCAACTACTCCAAAGTCGTGGGTGATAATGATAACCGCCTTGCCTTCTTCTTTTAGAACTCTAAAAAGCTGGAGAATTCTCCTCTGAACGGAAACGTCCAGAGCGGTAGTGGGCTCGTCCGCTAAGATGAGTTTCGGCTCGCAGACTATGGCGTTTGCTATGCATACTCTTTGCTTGA
>WFPV01000131.1 GCA_015487405.1 Aquifex sp.
GGAGGCTTGCCCGCGAAGTTGGGGGAGAAGTAATTACTTACGGAAAAGAAGGAGATTTAAAAATTTTGAATTTTGATACCGCCTTCGGCGGTTCTAAGATAGAAGTTGAGTATAGAGGGAAAAAATACTCCTTTGAAACGAACCTAATAGGCGATTTTCAGGCTTACAACATCGCAGCCGCTCTTACCTTCGCCTTAGAGGAAGGGATAGAGCCCGAAGTTATAGAAAAAGCCCTAAAAAGAGTTAAGGTTCCCGGAAGGTTTGAAGTGGTTTACAGCAACAGGTTTGCGGTTGTAGTGGATTACGCCCACACTCCCGATGCGATAGACAACGTCCTCAAGACAGCGAGGAAACTAACGAAAGGGAAACTCATCTCCGTTTACGGAGCGGGGGGAAACAGGGACAAGGAAAAAAGACCCCTCATGGGAGAAGCGGGGGAACGCTGGAGCGACGTTCTCGTAATAACCTCCGACAACCCCAGGGACGAAGAGCCCGAGGAGATAATCAAGGACATCCTGAAAGGAATAAAGGATAAAAGCAAGGTAATAGTTGAACCAGACAGAAAAAAAGCGATAGAAAGAGCTCTAAAAATGGCGAAGGAGGGCGACCTTGTAGCGGTTCTCGGCAAGGGGCACGAGACCTATCAGGAGATAAAAGGTGTAAAATATCCTTTCAATGACGCTGAAGTTATTAAAAACCTGCTCGGAGGTGATGGTTGTATAGAGGAGAGTTGAACCCCGCCGGCGGAAAGACACCCTGCGACTTTGAGACGCTCTTTTACAACCTAAAGCAAGAGCTTTTAGAAATCTTTAAGAGCGCGGACAAGCCCGTTCCTCGTGTAAAGATAAAGGAGCTTAAGTCCGCAAGCATCTGCGGACTCGTGAACCTGGCTAAGGTCTTACTCTACTTAGAGAACTTAGGGATAGTCACTATAGTAAATAAAGAGTATTACTACCAGGAGTGGGAGGTAGACATCCAGCCCCAGGTTTTGGACGTCCTATTTGAACAGATATGAAGAAGATTTACCTCATCCGTCACGCCCAAAGCGAATATAACGAGAAGGGAATCTTTCAGGGAAGACTGGATAGCGACCTCACTCCCTTGGGCTTTGTCCAGTCAAGACTCCTCGTAAACCGCTTTAAGAAGGAAAAACCCCAGGTAATATTCACCTCTCCCCAACGGAGGGCTTACAAGACCGCTCTCACGCTCTCCGATATACTCCAGATTCCCCTAATTGTTGAAGAAAGAATAAGGGAGATGTCCTTCGGAATCTTGGAGGGAAACCACTTCTGGACAATGTTTGAAGAAAATAAGGAGATGATTCTCAACTGGCTCAAAGACCCCGTAAAACACCCTCTTCCCACTCAGGAGGATATGAAGGAGTTCGAAAAAAGGATAAGAAGTTTTTTAGAGGATTTAAAGAAGAGGAAGGAAGAGGTTATAGCCGTAGTGGGACACGGTGGAACGCTTCACGGACTCGTCTGCTTAGCCCTCGGTATAGGTCTTGAGAAGATGTGGCATATCCATATGGACAATACGGGAGTGAGCCTTCTGGAATACGACGGAGAGCGTTTTTACCTTAGAGAGCTCAACGATACCTGTCATCTCGTACCGCTCGGTTGAAGGGCGGGAAGGATGTTATGCTTAATCCACCACTTATCCCACCATTCTATGGGGTTTACCGGAACTCCGTGAACGATCATCCCGTAGTGAAGGTGGTCCCCGAAAGCAAGTCCGGTTGTGTCGGTATAACCTATTATCTGTCCCTTTTTAACTACATCTCCCTTCTTTACCTTGAACTCGGCTAAGTGTCCGTAAAGGCTCATGAGACCGTATCCGTGGTCTATTATCACCGTATTCCCGTAAATACCAAGAAAGCCTGCGTAAACCACCTTACCGCTGTTTGCAGCCTGAACGGGAGCGTTCCTCACAGAAGCCAGGTCGTAACCCCAGTGGTAACTCTCACTTATCTTTTCCCCTTCGTAGGTGTATATTCTCTTTTCTCCGAATACGGAAACCACCTTACTGTTTCTGAGCTGCAAAAACTTACCCTTCCAGTAAAGTTTTTCTTCGGACTTCTTTCCTACCTCCGCTATAAATTCCTCGTTCTCCCTGCGTATTTCCTCGTTAACCTTTTTAAAGGCGTCTATAAAAGAAAGCTCGTTAGCTTCTTCTCCCAAAAGATTTGCGAGTTTTATACGCACCTTCTTTTCTTTCCCCTTGAGCTCTATCCTGTAGCGGGGATAACGTCTTGTCTTTAAAACCGAAGGTAGTTCTATCCTCGTTACATTTCCTATACGGTCCTTAGCTTCCAAAACTATACTTCCCCTAAAGTTGATGGGAACAGCAAAAAGGGAAACGTAGACGTTGTTACCTACCTTGTAAAAGGGAAAGTGAATGTTGCCCACCTTTAGCGAAAGATCCGCCTTTTCGCTTACCGTTATCCTAACAGCTCCGCTTCCTCCGTTTATAACCGCATAGGGGGCAAAAAGTATATCGACCCGCGGGGGCGTGTAGTCTATGTAGCTCTTTACCGTGTATGTATCCTTAATGAAGAAAAAGCGTGTTAACTCGACTACTGTCTGAGCCTCCCCTTCCTTCAGCCCCATCTTTTTCGGTCTTATCTCCAGCTTTAGTTCCCTGACAGGAGGTCCATCGTAGAGGAGAACTCCCTTCCCGTTCTGTAGAATCTTTACCACAACCCTTTCCGTCTTTTCAAAGTTTTCTAAGCGGAGGGTAATCTCCTTCTTCTTGGTCAAGTTCCTAAAGGCCTCTAAGTTATCAACCCTCGGTTTGGAGAGGACAAAGAGGTAAAAACCCCCTCCCGCTATTAATCCCAATGTTCCTAAAAATCCCAGTAATTTCTTTCTCATAAATTCTATATTTTAGCTTTATGAAAATCTTTAGAGCGGGTCTCCAAGGAAACCTCCGTTCTATAACCCTATTTCATGCACTGGCAAGGCTCGGAAAAGAAGGACTGATTATAACAACACCGACGGATACCTACGTCAGCGTCGGATACTTCGACAAAACCGAAGAAATAGTGGACCTAAAAAAATGCAAGGAGTTAAATATTCCGGTTATCCGTAGGGAAGTAGGAGGAGGGGCCGTGCTCCTTCATCCCAACCAGGTCTTTTACCAACTCATACTGAAAAGGGAAAGAGCACCCTTTAAGGTTACGGACGCGTATAAACACTTCTCACAGGCCGTTATAAACGCCTACAAAAGGCTCGGTGTTGAGACAGAGTACAGACCCATAAACGACATAGTGGTCAAGAGGAACAAAAAGAAAATCAGCGGACAAGGAGCCGCGGATATAGAGGGAATGTTCGTATTCGTAGGGGGAATTCTCCTGAGATTCGACACTAAACTTATGGCACAGCTCTTCAAGGTCCCCGAAGAGAAGTTCAGGGACAAACTGTACAAAAGCCTGGAGGAAAACATATCCTGGGTGGAAAAAGAAACCGGAAGGCTTCCCTCTTACGAAGAAGTGGAAGAAATCCTGATAGAGGAGTTCTCGAATCTTCTACCCTTCGAAGGAGAAGAAGAAATTCCGCCCGAAGCCTACGAACTTGCCGACAAGCTAAAAGAGGAGTTCATTTCCGAAGAAGCTCTCTTAGAGGATACGGGAAGAAAACATAGAGCAATAAAACTCAGGGAGGGAGTGTACCTGAGAACCTCCATCCACAAAGCCAGAGGAGGACTTATAAGGGCGGAGGTCTGGACTGACGGCGAGAGAATAGAAAGCGTACGCATATATGGGGACTTCACCCTGTATCCCAAAGATAGTATTAAAAAACTTGAGGACGCCCTTACGGGCGTATCTTTTAATAAAGAAGAGATTAAAAAGAAAGTAGAAGAGTTCCTCGGTGAGGTAGAGTTTCCCGGCGTAAGTGCCGAGGACCTTGTGAAGGTCATTTACGGAGATTGAGCTATTTCTCTTCGAACCTCCTTATCTTTATGTATACACCTTCCTTTCCTTTTTCTATTCTTTTCACCGTTCTTACTTCGTATATAAGGTTATCATTCTTTATCACACCTGCTTTCTCCATAACGTCCCACAGGCTCTTTAACATATTGTCTATGTCCCTTTTCCTTCTGTTTGGGAGAACCAAAACTATATCCACGGAAACTTCGTAGTCTATAGGTTTCCCCTTATACTGTTCTCTCAACTCCCATATAGCCCTTGCTTCCCAGTTAACGACCCTCGGAGGTTTGAAAACTTTACCCCCCCTTGTCCTTATATACCTATTACTCTTAGGAACGGGTAACTTAGAAAGGAAGAGCTCTATATCCATTCTCGGGTTTAAATAATAATTATGGCAGAAGAAAAAGCTTTGATAGGAATAGAAGACTTCCTAAAGGTGGACCTAAGGGTGGCTAAGGTGCTCTCTGCGGAAAGAGTAGAAGGCTCGGAAAAACTTCTAAAGCTTCAAATCTCCCTCGGGGATGAAGAAAGGATTATAGTGGCCGGTATAGCCAAATACTATACACCTGAGGAGCTCGTAGGTAAGAAGATAATTGTTGTTGCTAACCTAAAACCCCGTAAAATCTTCGGGATAACCTCCCAGGGTATGCTGCTTGCCGCATCCGACGGAGAAAACTTATCCCTAATCGTTCCAGATAGAGATATAAAAGAGGGCTCTAAGCTAAGTTGAGATACTTCCATTTCGAAGAGGAACACCCTTTTTCTCTCATCGTTCCTCTCATAGAGGAGGGAAAGCTCGATCCCTGGGAAGTGGACATAGTGGAGCTTGCCAACCTTTACTTAGAGGAGCTCAGAAGAAGGGAGACCCTGGATCTCAGGGTGCCCGCAAGGGCTATAGTTGCCGCTGCTTTTCTTCTTAAAAAAAAGGTAGAGGTGCTCTTTCCAAAGCCTCCGAGAAAACCCAGGGAAAGGAAATACACCCTCCAGGAAATAGTGGATATGTTTGAGGAAGAATACCCGCAAGTGGAGCAGGAGCTCCAACAGAACGTAGAAAAGATAAAAAAAACCATTAGGAGGAAAAGTACTGCCCGACGGAACCCCAGAAAGAGGAAGAAACCCGAAAAGGAAATCCCGCTTCACATATCCAAATTTGAGGAAGTTCTTGAGGAACTCTGGGAGTTTTTTAAAAAACTGGATGTAGGGACAAGGATAAAATTCTTCACCTTTTTAGATAAAAGGAACTTCGTACCCCAGGTTATGGCACTCCTGTATCTAGATTACGACAACAAGATAAGGCTCTACCAGGATAAACCCTTCGATGACTTGGAGATAGAGATATTAGAAACCTAACACCTCTATAACCTTTTCGAGGTCCGGCGGGACGTTTATCGGCTCTTCACACACTTTTATGGCTGTGTCCGGGTCCTTCAAGCCGTTACCCGTAAGGGTACAGGTCACCACTTCACCGCCTTTAAAGAAACCTTCCCTCGTAAGCTTTATAAGACCTGCAACGCTTGCGGCGGATGCCGGTTCGCAGAATATTCCCTCCGTGGAAGCTATAAGCTTGTAAGCGTAAAGAATTTCGCTGTCACTGACCGCATCAATCTTTCCACCGCTCTCTTGAGCTGCCTTCAGAGCAGATTTCCAGCTGTAAGGATTTCCTATCTTTATTGCCGTAGCTATGGTCTGAGGGTTCTTTATTGGATACCCCTTCACTATAGGAGCGGCACCTTCAGCCTGCCATCCCATCATTTTGGGAAGCTTTGATATCTTTCCCTCCTCGTAGTAACGCTTAAATCCTTTCCAATAGGCGGTTATATTTCCCGCGTTTCCCACGGGGATAAAGTGATAGTCGGGAGCGTCTCCTAAGACGTCGCATATCTCGAAAGCCGCCGTTTTTTGACCTTCTATTCTATAAGGATTGACGGAGTTTACGATTTCTACAGGAAACATCTCCCCTATCTTTCTCACGATGTACAAGGCATCGTCAAAGGTTCCCTGTATAGCCAGAACTTTCGCACCGTAAATCATAGCTTGAGACAGTTTTCCTATAGCCACCGCACCTTTTGGTAGGAGAACGTAAGCTCTGAGACCTGCCCTTGCTGCGTAAGCTGCTGCTGAAGCCGAAGTGTTACCGGTGGAAGCACATATAACAGCCTTCTTACCACTTTCGACCGCCTTCGATATGGCGAGGGTCATACCCCTATCCTTAAAAGAGCCCGTAGGATTAAGTCCTTCATACTTAAGAAAAATCTTTCCTTTAAAGCCTATAGCCTTAGCAAGATTCGGAGCTTCTATAAGGGGTGTATTTCCTTCAAGGAGAGTTATTACGGGAGTTTTCTCCGAAACAGGTAAGTATTTTCTGAAATGCTCTATGATTCCTCGCCACCCGTCCATGTCTTGTATATGATTGTATTACAGACCATTCGGTTCAAGGAGCCTTTCCCCAATTTATAAAGATATTAGAATATGGTATTATACTTATATAGTAAACACTAACTCAAAAAAGGAGGTAAGCCAATATGAAGAAGCTTATAGTTACTGCACTTGCTGTGTTTACTCTTTCAACGGCTTCTTTCTCCATCGATTGGGAACTTGCCAAGAAGTACGATGCTATATTCAGCAGGCTAGACCAGAAGATGCTCGTGAAGTCCCCTTGCAGGGTTACACCCAAACAGGTTCTCGAAATGATAAAGAACGGGGAAGATATAGTTCTTCTGGATATCAGAACAGAACCTGAACAATCCATAGTTGGACTTACCTATAAAAACAGCATACACATACCTATGGATAAACTCTTTAAGGAGGAAAATCTCAAGAAGCTTCCCAGAGACAAAAAGATTATCGTTATTTGCCATTCTGGTGCAAGAGCTATAGCCGCAACGTTTGCATTAAGAAGTCTTGGATTCAACAACGCTTACGCACTCAAGGGGGGAATATCCACACTCGCTAACTACGTAACACCCAAAACTACCTTAGGTATAAAGTAATTCCCTCTCCTTCGCTTCCTCTACTCTTTTTATTAGTTCCTCACAGTTTTTCGCTCTGACTATGTAAGTTTTAAGCTCCTTTGCTCCCGGAACTCCTTTGAGTATCTGAACTATCTGGGACTTTATCTCCGCACAAGCCTTCTCCCTGCTCATAAACTCCCACATAAGCTCGAGCTCTCTTAGAATGAAGTCCATTCTCTCTGATATACCCTTTTTTATATCACGCTTTTCCTTATACTCCTGGAAAATCCAGGGATTGGAGAGAGCCGCCCTACCCACCATAACACCGTCACATTCTGTTTCTTCGAACATACGCTCAATATCTCTCCAGGTCTTCACGTCACCGCTTCCTATTACGGGAACTGAAGCAATTTTCTTTATATCCTTTATCCTCTTCCAGTTAGCTTGACCGCTGAAACCCTGTTTTGCGGTTCTGGCGTGAACGGCGATAACGGAAACTCCCGCTTTTTGCAGTTCTTCCACGATTTCCTCCGCTCTGTCCTCTTCAAAACCGAGCCTTATCTTTGCAGAGACCGGAATACCGTAAGGTCTTAGTGCTTCTACAGTTTCCCTAACAACTTCCCCCATCATAGGCGGACACTGGAGCATATAACCAGCTGCTTTCGTTCTAAGGACCTTCGGTACGGAACACCCAAAGTTTATATCTATAAAGTCCGGTCTTAGATTTTCAGCTACGATTACCGCCGCTTTAGCTATTTCTTCAGGGTTGCTACCGAAAAGCTGGTAATGGATAGGTCTCTCCTCGTCCGTAAAGTAAGAGAGCTTTTGAGGTATACCGTTTCTTAGAATTCCTACAGCACTTATGAGTTCCGTGTACGTTCTGTCCGCTCCGAGAGCCCTGCACAGCCTCCTGAAGGCGGAATGAGTGTAAGAGGCCATAGGAGCCAGTATAACTTCTCCCTTCTTCACCATCTTTCACTCCCCGTAAATTTGTCGTAGAATCTCCTCTCTTCTCCTCTGTTCCTTTCTATACTTATAGTAAGCGTACAGAAGTATCAAGAGTATTAATCCGAGCACAACAGGTATGAGAGCTATACCTATTATGAGGCTCAAGGCCAAAAGGAAACCGAGTAGAAAACCTGCAAGAAAAGAAATAAAACACTGCATCATGGTTATATATTTAAGTGAAAATGGGAGAAAGTGAAAAGGCTTTCAAACCCCTTTTTGTAAAAGGAAACCCTGAAGAAAATATAGGGGAGGAGGAACAAAATCGACAGGAAGAGAACTTGATAAGAGTTGTCGAAGAATTAAAAAGGGAAAATACGGTATTGAAGGAAGAGATTCTTCGCATAAAAGAGGAAAAAGAAGAATTAATGAAAGAAATAGTTCAACTAAATAAGATTATAAAGAAAGAGCAAGAAGAAAAAAAAGTTTTAATAAATGAAATAGATAGATTAAAGAAGGAAAAAGAAAATATTGAAAAGCTTTATCATAGCATTCACTCCCAATTGAATAGAGTTCTTGATGAGTTTAAAGAGAAATCTGTGGAGTTTATAGTTAATGTTCTGAGAGAGTTCTCTTTTTCTCTGCCTCAGACGGACGCCCTGAGAGAGGACTTAGAAAATATTTTCTCCGAATTGACAAACTACAAACTGCCCGTAAAACTGTATATGAATCCTCAGGATTACGAAACCTTGGAGGGATATATTTTATCTTTAAAAGAAAGATTAAGGAGGGAGGGATTGGAAGTTCAAGTTATAACTGATGATAAATTAAGTGTGGGAGAAGTCCAAATAAGGAGTGAGCATTTTCACATTGAAAGGAGTCCTAAGGAGTTTGCTCGGGCTATCTTCGAAGAAGTCTTCAGACATGTATTCAAGGGGCATTAAGGTCTACGGCAGAGTTGTAAAAGCGGGCGGTATCTTCGTGGAGGCGATTCTTCCCTTCGCCAACGTAGGGAACTTAGTGGAAATAATAAAATCTGGAGATTCCGTCCCCGGCGAGGTGGTAGGTTTTAACGAGAATAGAGTGATAATTATGCCTTACAGAGACATAGAAGGCATTAAGAAGGGGGATAGGGTTTTATTGAAGAATCGGATTGTCTTTACAAAGGTGGGGGAAGGATTTTTAGGGAAAGTTATAGATCCTTTTGGAAATCCTTATAACGGCGAAGCCGTATTTTATGAAGGATTAGAAAAGATATCCCTAACCGAGATAAATCCTTTAGAGCGTGAAAAGATTTCCGAGGTGTTCGACACAGGGGTAAGAAGTATTAACGCCCTTCTTACCCTCGGTATTGGCCAGAAGGTAGGAGTGTTTTCCGGGGCTGGGGTGGGAAAGAGCACACTACTGGGGATGATAACGAGAAATTCGGAAGCGGATGCGGTCGTCATAGCTCTTATAGGGGAAAGGGGAAGAGAAGTAAAGGAGTTTGTAGAAGATGTGTTGGGAGAAGAGGGCTTAAAGAAGAGTGTCGTTATCGTCTCCACCGCGGACCAGTTTCCGATACTGAAGGTGAAAGGAGCTATAAGTGCCATCGTTCACGCACGGTATCTAGCAAGTAAAGGAATGAATGTTCTGCTCGTTATGGACTCTATTACAAGACTTGCGCAAGCCCAAAGGGAGGTAGGTCTCGCGGTAGGTGAACCTCCGACGCTCAAGGGTTTTACTCCATCCGTCTTTAAGCTTCTTACACAGGTGGTAGAAAGTTGCGGAAACTTCAAAAAGGGGAGTATAACGGGGATATTCAGTGTCTTAGTGGAAGGAGACGAAATCTCCTTAGACCCGATAGCGGATGCCCTTATGGGTGTGCTTGACGGCCATATTATACTTTCCAGACAGAGAGCAAACAGAGGATTGTTTCCCGCGATAGACCCTTTAAGGAGTATCTCCCGTCTTATGCCTAAGCTTGTATCGGAAAAACACATCGAGATGGCAAGCTTTATAAGGGAAATTCTCGGCAAGTACGAAGATGTGGATGAACTCGTTAGGGTAGGGCTTTACAAGAGAGGAAGTAACCCCGTTGTAGATAGAGTTATAGAACATCTTAAGGAGATAGAGAAATTTTTTAAACAGAAACCTTACGAGAAGGTGAGCTTCGAGGAGAGTGTAAAGGAACTGGAAAAGCTGTACAATTTACTTTCCCAATAAGGTTTCAAATATTCCTATAATTTTCAACTTGCAGGGGACGGGGGCTTTTATAAAGGAACTTAAGGAGTCTATAAGTTTATCGACCTGGTCTCCTAAGGAGTTATATATCTCGTACAGCTCCTCGTAAAAGTCCTCGATACCAACAATAAGTTTAGAGTCCTTTAGGTCTTCAGGTGAAGCGCCTTCCTTGTATTTTCTAAGGACCTTTATGCTTTTGGATATGAGGTCATCCCTTACCTGTCCCCACTTCAGGTCCGTAAACTTTAAAACAATCTTTAAAAAGGCTTCAAAGATACTCATCCTAAGCTCACCTTCATTTTATCGGGTCTTGGTGTTATTACTGCCTCTACTACTGAATCCTCCAAGGCTTTAAATCCATGGAGCTCCTTAGGTTCGTAAAAAATTGTATCTCCTGCACAAAGAATCTCCTCCTCCCCTTGCTTACCAGATACGAAAGCGAGTTTTCCCTTCAGGACAGTGATAAACACACTCGAAGGAGATGTGTGGGGTTTTACTTCTTGACCATTCCTTAAATAAAACCTTACGACTTTAGCATTTTCATCTTGATAAACCATTTCAACGATGGGTTTTTCCCCAAATTTTTCCTCGAGCTTCTTGACTGCTGACATAGCTCATAACCCCATTTTTCTATTTTAAACGGAATTGTAGGGGAAGGTTGGGAAGCTTTAGGATTATGGTGAAAATGTCAAGTTTAGGAATGAGAGAAAAGGGATTTATTGAAGAATAAAAGCAACAAACAAAGGTCAGAGGTTTATATTTAATATTGTTAGGAGAACGCTTAAAAAACCTTTCATAGAGCTTGATTCCTGTTTTCAAAAGCCTCGTGTACCTATCTTACTCCTTTTAACTCAACCACACATTTTGATCTATTTTTAAAAGTACTCCTCTAATCTCCCCAGAATCTCTCTTCTTTCCAAGGATCACCTACCATGTGGTATCCCCTAACCTCCCAGTATCCGGGAACAATATGGTCTAAGAACTCCAGTCCCCACACGTATTTTGCACTCTTCCAGGCATAAAGCTGGGGAATAACAAGTCTTAAAGGATATCCATGCCTTTTCGGTAGAGGCTTTCCGAACATCTTGTAAGCCAACAGGCTATCTTCTTTATACAGATACTCTATAGGAACGTTCGTAGCGTATCCCTCTAAACAGTGAACGAGGACATATTGAGCGGTTTCCTTAGGTTTAACGATTTCTAATAAATCCTTTGTTAAAATTCCTTCCCACACAATCTCTGGAACACTCCAGTGAGTTACACAGTGGAAGTCAGCTACAACCTCTGCAGGGGGAAGTTTTAAGAGCTCATCATAAGTAAGTTCTATAGGATTTTCCACCTCTCCCCACACTTTGAATCTGTAATTTTCTATGTCCCAATCGGGAATTTCATCAACTATGTCGTAAACTATGGGAGCCTTTATCCATTTCTGACCGGGTGGGAGCCTGTCATTTTTCTTTTTAACCGTAGGGCTAATTATCCTCTTTTTCATAATTTTTAAAATTTTTATAACTCCTTCGGAGTTTTTGTGAGAAAGTTCATATGCTACACTGGAAATTATGAGGGCAGCGTTCTTAAGACCCGAGGAGCTCGGAACACCTGCAAAGCATATAAAAGCGCTCATAAATGTCTTGAAACTCAAAGGTGTAGCTATAAAAGAATTTATCCTCAAAGAAAACAACGTTCAGGAAGTGGTTGCCCAAATAGAAAAGTGGAAACCTATGGCTCTTATGGATGTAAACACAACAGGCTTAATCGTGGGAGAGAGGGACGGTAAGAAGTACACTTTGGCAGACCTTATGGGAATAGTCCAACTCACCTTTTTTGTAGATGACCCCCTCTTATTCTTCCCACCCCTGCTTGAAGTAGAAAAACCGAGAAATTACATAGCCTTTATCACTGACCTAAAACACACGGACAGCTTAAGAAGTCTCAAAGTAGAGAACATAAGCTACATCACTCCCTTCATAGATAAAACTGTTTTTCCAGAAACTCCTAAAGAGAAGGAAATAGAAGCCGCATTCTTGGGACCCGTGATAGATCCACAAATTATCGTAAATGCTGTCACTCAAAATTATCCTAAAGAAATACTGCCCATATTCTTTGAGACAGGAGAGTTTATGTTTAGAAATCCCGAGGTTCACGTTATAACTGCAATAAACTACGTCCTTGGACTTTTTAACCCTCAATTTCAAGAAACCTTTAACAAATGGAAGGAAAGCAACAGAGCACAAGCCTTTAGGCTCGTAAACGACATAGCCGCCTACACAACGATGAGGAGGAGAATGTATCTCCTGAACTTCCTTGACGGAATAGACCTAAAAATTATAGGAGACTTCCAAGGAGAGCTGAAGGAGGGTCATGAAGTAATAAAACCGAGCTCCCACGAGGAATTATTGGAGATATACGGAAAGAGCAGGATAACCATTTACGTAAGTTCTCAGACCACTCCCACTGGAATAGGATTCATTCCCCTTGAAGCTATGTATATGGGTAGTGCAGTAATGGTAGACTTTAGAGGAACTATTCCCGGATTCTTCGCTCCCGAGGAAGAGATAATAACCTTTGCTCCCTTAGATAGGGCAGACCTTGAGGAAAAAATTCTCTTTTATTTAGAGAATAAGGACGCTACGCGTGAGATTGCGGAAAAAGGACAAAAAGCTGTTCAGGAAAAGTTTACCGAAAAGGACAGGGCAGAATTCGCTTACAACATCCTGCAGGACATATACAGACAGTTTGAGGCCGCAATGAAGAGCCAGCAGAAGGGAGGAGAGTTAGAGCAGTAAGACTAAATTCATAAATTATGAAAGTCAGGCTCAACAAGTTCTTATCGGAGGCTGGTGTAGCCTCCCGCAGAAAGGCAGAAAAACTTATATTAGAAGGAAAAGTTAAGGTAAACGGAGAGGTCGTTACGAACCTCGCCACAAAAGTGGACCCTCAGAAGGACATAGTAGAAGTTGAGGGCAGAGTGGTAAAACCACAAAGGAAAAGGTACATAATCCTGAACAAACCCTGTTGTTATCTCACCCAACTCGGAAGCTCTCCAGACGGTAGGAAAACTATACAAGAGTTGATAAAGGATATACCAGAGAGAGTTTTTCCCGTTGGAAGACTGGACTACAACACTGAAGGTCTTCTAATTCTTACGAACGATGGGGATCTTGCCAACAGAATCCTTCATCCCAGATACAAACTCTCTAAAGTTTACCTTGCACTCGTTGAAGGAAAAGTTTCTATGAATACTCTCAAAAAGATGAGAAAGGGGATAGAGCTTGAGGATGGTTTTGCAAAACCTGACGATATTCGCATAGTTCGTTACGAGGGAAAAGATACACTCTTGGAAATAACCTTTCACGAAGGAAGAAAGCACATAGTAAAAAGGTTTTTAGGAAGTTTTGGGCATAAAGTAAAACGTTTAAAAAGAATAGCTATAGGACCGATAAAGCTCGGGAAGCTTTCTCCCGGAAAGTGGAGGGATCTGAACAAGGGAGAGCTCGCACTGCTCTTCAAAGCTGTCGGGCTTAAACCACCATACAGGTAATAAATGTGCTATTTTTTTAGTAATGATACATAAAATTACGAAGGATATATTCTTTCTTTCTCGGCTATTTGTAGTTTTTTACCTTTCTCTCTTCCTGCTTGTGGACTACCCTAACATAAACTATTTACCACCCCTTTTATTAAGTGCATACTTTATAAACAATATATACATATACTTCTTTTCCAGACCTAAATTTCTCAGAATTCTCGCGATATTCTTTGATATTACCTTAATTCCCGCATTTATATTTCTTATAAATAACGTTTATGCACTATACAGTTTAACTATTCTGATAAACCTTTATACACCAAGAAAGTTTCCCGTTGCTCTTATCCAGACAACCTTAGCTTCGCTCTTAACCTTTTATTACTTCAAAGAACAACCTTTAATTTTGACCGCGCACCTTTTACTTTTTACCGGAGTATTATTCAGTTCTTATAACTTTGAATACGTTGCAGTAATAAATAAAGAAAGAAAGAGAATAAAAAAGCTTAAAAAGGATTACAACACGTTATTAAAAGAGTTTTCAAAATACGAAAAAGAAAAAAGAATGTTCAAAAACCTCCGTCTTATATTTAAACTCCTAAGGGAGAGCAAAGAGCCTCGGGAATACCTTTCCAAAGTAAAGAGGGAGTTCGGAGTAAAAAAAATAAAAGTAATTCCTACATCTTCCACAGATGGCGGTATTAGAAAAGACTATGAAAAAGGTGTACTTATAGTCCCTGTAAAGTTTGATTTAGGTTACGCGGATATAATCTATGAGTTAAACTCCCCATTCCAACTTAGGGACGATGTATACGTTTACTCCCTAATTGAGGCGGCGAAACTCCTCAGCGTTATGATAGAAGGCTTTGAGGAAGAACAGATTTCAAAAGAGGTTCTCGTGGTTGGTTAGCGTATCTTGTGTCTAATAAAACTCTCTAAAATCTGTTTAAAATGTTTGGGATTTATAAGTTTAATACCTATCTTGTCCGCCCACGTTCTTAAGCCCTCGTCCGCGGAAACTAAAACTCCATCAAGTTCGTAAGCTAAGAGAATAACATCTACATCCTCTTTGCTGTCTATAATTCCCTGCCTTAGGGCTTCCCTATACTTTTCCCTCAGGCGATTTATAAGCTTTCCGACATCTTCCGAAGCACTCGCCTCGCGAGTATGCTCTTCCGCAATCCTCAGACCTTTATTTATTCTGTATCTAATCTCCTCTATAAATTCGTAAACAAACTCTGCTGGAATTGATAAACCAAAACGTCTCGGAGAGCGAATCTTTACCACCATCTCAAACTCAGCCCACAAACTTCCAAGGTCTGCAATTTTTCTGAATTCGTCGTAAACGGAAGTGGGCATATAAAACTCTGCTCCAGAGTTCATCGCAAGATGTATAAAGTTCTCCACCGCTCCCCTCTGGTCCTCCTCAAAGGTTCTGTATATCTCGGGATTTGTGAATACACTCGTATCCAAGACAAATATTTCCATGGGAAATTATTTTAAAATATACCTTACGGTGATAGAAATAAAGGGGAAGAGGACACCCGTAGTTTACTTAAAAATACTGAACAAAGAAAACCTAAGTGCCCTGAAAGAAGCTATAAAAAAGAGGCTTTCCAACAAAATTTTTCAGGGAAGCCTTGTAATCATAGAAAACCCAGAAATCCTGACGGAAGAGGAAAAAAAGGAGATAGACGAACTGATAAGGTCTCTGAGCCTCGGAATTCCTTCGAGGATGGAAGAACATAAGGAAAGAGAGATAAGCAGACTTCTTGTGGTAGAAAAAAGCCTCAGGGCGGGACAGAGAGTAGAACACAATGGGGATATACTTGTACTCGGTGATGTGAATAAAGATGCAGAGGTTCTGGCTGGAGGGAATATAATAGTTATGGGTAAGCTTAGGGGGATAGCAAAGGCAGGACTAATAGGGGATGAGGAGGCTGTAATTGTGGCACTCAGAATGGAACCCCAATTGCTCCAAATAGGTAGAATAAAAGCGATTTTAAACGACGAGGAGAGAGAATCTCCAGGATACCCGGAGCTTGCTAAAATTGAAGGTAATGAAATAGTTTTAGAGGGTATAGAAGGAGCGGAAAGATGGCTGAAGTTTTCGTAGTTACTTCAGGAAAAGGGGGTGTAGGAAAAACTACACTTGTTGCCAATTTAGGCACGGCTCTTGCAAAATTGGGAAAGAAAGTTTTACTCATAGACGCAGATATCGGATTAAGAAACTTGGACATGATTCTCGGGCTTGAGAACAGAATAGTTTACGATGTTCTGGACGTGCTTGAAGGCAGAGTGCCCTGGGAAAAGGCTCTCGTAAAGGACAAGAGGGGACTTCCTCTTTGGCTTCTTCCTGCAAACCAAAGGGCAAACAAGGACGTCATAGATCTCGATAAATGGTTAGAAAAGGTAAACGAAATGAAAAACTCTGGAAAGTTTGACTTCATCTTCATAGACTCTCCTGCGGGAATAGAGAAAGGTTTTCAAATAGCCTCGGCTCCGGCGGACAAGGAAATTATAGTTGTAAATCCAGAAGTTTCCTCCATAAGGGATGCGGACCGCGTAATAGGGCTTTTGGAAAGCAAAGGGAAAACAGATTACTCGGTGGTAATCAATAGGATAAGGTGGGATATGGTAAAGAAGGGAGAGATGCTCTCCGTTGAAGATATAGTAGACATTTTAAAGGCAAAAATTATAGGTATAATTCCCGACGAAAAGAAATTGATAGATTTTACGAATAAGGGAGAACCTATAGTTCTTCACGAAAGGTACCCAGCGGCAAAGGCTATTATGGACATAGCGAGACGTATATTAGGGGAAGATGTTCCCCTAAAAAGGTACGGAGAAAAGAAAGGGCTATTGGGTAAACTTTTTGGAGGGGATTAATGTTCGGCTGGTTTAGGTCAAAGAAAAGTAAAGATATAGCTAAAAAAAGGCTTCAGCTTGTCCTGAGCTACGAAAGAATAGGTATACCTCCAAATGTGGTTGAAAAGATAAAAGAGGACCTCATAGGTGTGTTTTCTAAATACCCTTACTTTGATGCAGCAAACATAGAAGTAAACCTAAGAAGGGAAGACTCGGGACGCAGGGAAGAGCTCTGGATAAGCATCCCAATAAAGGAAAATTAGGAGCCCTTGGCTACGGTTTGGAGTTTCTCCTCCAGCTCCTTTGCCTTTAAGGCGTCTATAATCTCATCAAGCTTCCCTTCCAATATATCTTGGAGCTTGTAAAGAGTTAGGTTTATCCTGTGGTCGGTCACCCTGTTCTGGGGAAAGTTGTAGGTTCTTATTTTCTCGCTCCTTTCGCCCGTTCCGACCTGTTCCTTACGTTCTTTTGCTATCTCTTCCTGCTTCTTCCTTTCGTAGTAATCCTTAAGTTTTGCGTATAAAATCTTTAAAGCTTTTTGTTTATTTTGGAACTGGGAGCGCTCGTCCTGGCACTGGACAACTATACCCGTGGGTATGTGGGTAATTCTGACCGCCGTTTCCGTTGTATTTACGTACTGACCTCCGGCTCCCGAAGCCCTGAAGGTTTCTATCCTAAGGTCTTGGGGATCTATCTTTATATCCGTTTCGTCAACTTCCGGCAGAACAGCCACCGTGGCGGTAGAGGTGTGAATCCTTCCTCCGCTTTCCGTTGCGGGGATTCTCTGAACCCTGTGAACACCGCTCTCGTATTTGAGCCTTGAGTAAGCCCCTTCTCCCTCTATGAGGGCTATAACCTCCTTGTATCCACCCAGTCCCGTTTTGTTGGAAGAAAGTATCGTTACCTTCCAGCCTTTCTCTTCCGCATACTTCTGATACATCCTGAAAAGGTCTGCGGCAAAGAGTGCCGCCTCTTCTCCTCCCGCACCCGCTCTTATTTCTAAGATTACGTTCTTGCTATCGTTGGGGTCCTTAGGAATGAGGTGATACTGCAGTTCCTCTTCTACCTTCTTGAGCTCCTCGTTTAAGCGCTCAAGCTCCTCTTCTGCCAGTTCTCTCAGCTCTTTATCTCCGCTCCTCAGGAGCTCCTTGGTCTCCTTTAGCTCCTTTTGGAGCTTTTTATACTTCTCGTAAAGCCCGTAAGTTTCCTGTAGTTCCTTTAGCTCTTTGCTGAGCTCCCTGAACTTCTTTACATCCTGAATAACTTCGGGTTTAGAGAGTTCCTCCTGGAGTTTCTGATACTTCTCAACGAGCTTGTCTAATTTGTCAATGAACTCCTTTTTTAACATTTTTATCCTTCTTTCTTACCTCCTTCTAATTCGGCAAGCATTTCGTAGTAAGCGGGCTTTATCTTGAGCTTACCCGCGTAAAAGGGGTGACACTGGTTGCAAACTTCCAAGTAAACCGTTCCTCCCTTGGTTGAGAGGAGTGTAAAGGTGTTTCCGCAACCGCATACGAAGGTGGTAGGTTTTAGCTCGGGATGAATTCCCTTCTTCATCTTCCCTTGACCTCCTTTGGTAGAGTAGAAAAATTATTATATTCCCTTTAGGCGTTCATCGCTTTTAGGAACTCCTCATTGGTCTTAAATCTCTTTAGTTTATCAAGGAGGAACTCCATAGCTTCTACGGGGTCCATTGTGCTGAGGAACTTCCTGAGAACCCAGACCCTTTGAAGCTCCCACTGTTCTAAGAGTAGCTCTTCCTTCCTCGTTCCGGATTTTTCTATATTTATTGCGGGGAATATTCGCCTTTCCATAAGTCTCCTGTCTAGGTGTATTTCCATATTACCCGTTCCCTTGAACTCTTCGTAGATAACGTCGTCCATTTTGGAACCCGTTTCTACGAGTGCGGTCGCTATTATGGTAAGGCTTCCCCCTTCTTCTATATTTCTCGCCGCTCCGAAGAACTTTTTAGGTCTTTGGAACGCAGTAATCTCAATACCTCCGGTGAGAACCCTTCCTGTGGGAGGTGTCACTGCGTTGGAAGCTCTCGTGAATCTCGTGAGGGAGTCCATCAGGATTACAACGTCTTTCTTGAGCTCTACCATTCTCTTTGCCTTTTCTATCACTATCTCCGCCACCTGCATGTGTCTTTCGGGAGGCTCGTCAAAGGTGGAGGCTACCACTTCCGCGTTGTCACCCACTATCCTCCTCATCTCCGTAACTTCCTCGGGACGCTCGTCTATTAGGAGAATTATGAGGTATACCTCAGGATGATTTCTTATGAGAGCTTGGGCAATCTTCTGAAGGAGGACGGTTTTTCCAGCTTTCGGCGGAGCTACGATCAGTCCTCTCTGTCCCTTTCCTATTGGAGCTATTAGGCTCACGACCCTTGTGGAGAGCTCTTTGGGGTCAAACTCCAAGTTGAAACGTTCCATGGGGTGGAGTGGAGTTAGCTTTTCGAAGACGGGTCTCTTTTTCAGAATTTCCGGGTCGGGGGGTAGTCCGTTTACCCTCTCCATGCGAATTAAGGCTTTATACTTCTCGTTTTCACGGGGTGGTCTTGCGAAGCCGACGATGATGTCTCCCGTTCTCAGACCGAACTTCTTTATTTGTGAGGGTGCAACGTAAACGTCGTTCCAGCTGGGCATGTAGTTGTTTTCTTGAAGCCTTAAGAATCCATACCCTTCGGGTAAGATTTCCAAAACCCCTTTGACAAATACGAGTCCACTCGTCTTTGCCTGAACGTCCAGTATCTTCTCTATGAGTTCCTCTTTCTTGAGCCCGGTGGTTCTCTGGAGTCCGAGCTCTTTACCGAGTTTCTGAAGCTCGGATAAGGTCATCTTTTTAAGCTCATCTAAGGTATAAAGCTTCTTTTCCTCCTTTTGTTCCTGTTGCCCGGTTTGAGTAGTAGTTTGAGTTTGCTCAGACATGCTCACCTCCTTACTTTCCTATGCAGAACGTTGAGAAGATTTTTCCGAGAACATCTTCAGTTGTTATGTCTCCTAAGATTTCCCCTAAATAATCGCTCGCTTCCCTCAGGTCAAGCATAGCAATTTCTGGACTTATATCTTTTGTTCTATACTCCTCCTTAAATCTTTCTAAAACTTCCTTGGCTTTCTTAAGTAAAGTTTCGTGCCTAAGGGATACGTATATATTAACACTTTCTTCTAACTGAACTCCTACTTTTTTTAGGATTTCTTCGGAGAGTTCTTCTAATCCCTCTCCGGTTAGGGCAC
>WFPV01000132.1 GCA_015487405.1 Aquifex sp.
AAAGAGGTCAAAAAATGAAGAAGTTTTTATTAGGGTTAATTACGCCTCTGGCGTTGTTCGCCCAGGAATTAATTCCCTGCAAGGTCGTTAGAGTTATAGACGGGGATACCTTCAGGTGCGTTCTCCCCGACGGGAAGTTAAAAAAGGTTAGGCTCGTGGGATTGGACACCTTAGAGACCCACAATATGAGGAAGGGAAGGAAGCAGGCAAGGTGGTTCATAGATGGTATTAAAGTAGTTAAAGAGTTCGGGAAAAAAGCTAAAGAATTTACAGAGGGAAAAACTATAGGAAAGGTGGTTTACTTAGAACTCTCTGCCGATAAGGTAGATAAGAGCGGCAGGCTCCTTGCTTACGTTTGGTTAGATAAAAACAGAAGAGAGCTTTTAAATGAAAAAATTCTAAAGGAAGGACTTGCGTTTCTCTACATACTTCCACCAAAAGTGAAGTACGTATCAAAACTTGCCAAAGCTCAAGAAGAGGCTTATGAGAAAAGAAAGGGTTTTTGGAGATATTTTAAGTTAAATTATTAGATGATGAGAAAGGGATTACTATTTGTAACGATCTTATTGACTTTTTTCTTAGGAGCTTGTAAAAGCGATAACACAGATGAGTATAGTATTCGTGAAGAAGAAGTTAAATCAATAATTCCAAAGAATAACTATGCACTTCTAATCGTAGAGAGTAAAAGCTGTATGTACTGTGCTCAATTGAAAAAAGATCTAAAGACTGAGCCAGAAATTAAAGAAGCGCTAAAGGGGATAGATTTGTACTTTCTCCTCTACGAGAGTTATAAGCCAGTGGAAACAAACATAGGTGGTCAAGTGAAAAAGATTCCCGAAAAAGACCTTGCAAGGACTCTAAAAGCTACAGCATTCCCTTACATAATCTTTTATGATAAGAAAGGGAACATTATTTTACAGATTCCTGGGTATTTACCTCCGGAGAAGTTTGTCTGCGCTATTAATTATGTAAAAAGCGAAAGTTTCAAAAGCATACCTATTGAACAGTATATGAAGGAATGCGGATAAAAGTTATTCTGTTTGATTTGGATGGTACCTTGATAGATTCAGCGGAAGATATAGGGCTTATTCTTAGGAAGACTCTAAAAGATATAGGTCTTGAGGAACTCCATCCTGGTGATATTAGAAAATACATAGGTGGTGGTGTTAAGTCTCTTCTGGAAAAGGTGTTAGGTGATAAGTTTAAGGAAGAGTATGTGGAGCTCTTTAGGAAACATTACCTAAGTAATCCGGTGATTTATACAAAGCCCTACGAGGGTGTCCCAGAAGTCCTGAGGGATTTAAAGAGTAAGGGACTGAAGCTCGCGGTTGTTTCCAATAAACTGGAGGAACTCTCCAGGGAAATTTTAAATAGGTTGGAGTTGCTTGATTATTTTGATTTTGTCGCCGGAGGGGACACTTTTTCCGAAAAGAAGCCCTCTCCCTTGCCGGTCCTGAAGAGCCTTGAGGTATTGGGAGAGAAACCTGAAGATTCACTGATAGTAGGAGATACGGAAGCGGATATAGTGGCGGGAAAATCCGCGGGAACGAAAACTGCCCTCGCGAGCTGGGGTTACGTAAGGCTGAATTCCGAAAAGCCGGACTTTGTTTTTAAAAAACCTGCGGAAATCCTCTCAGTTTTAGACTCTCTCGGCAGCTCTTAGTTTTGCACTTCTTGATGCAGGATTTTCCTTTACTTCTTCCTCGGAAGGAATTATCGGTTTTTTCGTTAAAATTCTAAGGACTCCCTCCTTTTCTTTTTCCTTCATGAAATGCTTCACTATTCTATCCTCCAAAGAGTGGAAGCTTATGACTACAAGTCTCCCTTTAGGGTTTAAGTAATCGGGCGTTTTATATAAAGCCTCTTTGAGGCTTTCAAGCTCTTTGTTTACCTCTATTCTTATGGCTAGAAAGGTTTTTGTTGCGGGATGAATTCTCCCATGCTTGTAGGGTTCTGGAACTGCTGAGAGTATTACCTCTACTAACTCTCCAGTGGTTTCTATAGGTTTTTTCTTTCTCCTTTGGACAATCGCTCTCGCAATTTTCTTTGCGAATTTTTCTTCTCCGTATTCCTTTATAATTCTTACGAGCTCCCTCTCGGAATACTGGTTTACTACCTTGTAGGCTGTTAGAGTTTGTTCTTTATCCATCCTCATATCTAAGGGAGCGTCAATCTGGAAGGAAAAGCCCCTCTCGCTCTTTAGCTGGAGCATAGAAGTCCCTAAGTCAAAGAGAAATCCATCAACTTTTTCTACTCCTTCTTCCTGAAGGACAAGGTCAACATCCCTAAAGTCAGCCTTATAAATTACAAACCTTCCTTCAAACTCTTTAAGGTTCTCCTTTGCGATTTGTATGGCTTCCTCGTCTTTGTCTATTTCTATGAGGAATATATCCTTCCTCTGCTTTAATATTTCCTTTGCGTGTCCTCCAAGCCCCAGAGTGCAGTCCACGTAAATTTTCCCGTTATTTTCGGTTAATAGTTTTACAGATTCTTTTAAAAGAACCGGTTTATGAACAACCTCCATAAATTAACTTAGGAGTTCCTTCAATTTTTCTTCCACTATCTTTTTGGTTTCTTCCCTTATTAGATCTCCGATTTTGAGCTCAAGGAGGTATTTTTCAACTTCTTCCCTTACCACGGACTCTATTATGTCCCTTATATATCCACTCACCTCCACCTTCACTTCCTCTCTGAGTCCTGTAAGTTCCTTAGATATAGCCTCCACTATCGCGGCTTTAATAGTTTTCTCGTCCAAAGATAAGCTCACATTTTCTACGGAAGTAGGTTGTGGCTGTGCACGAGTAGGTGTTTCGGGCTCAGTAATTTCCTCCAAAAAGTCTTTGTAGGGCTCTTGTGTTATCTCTTCTTTTTGTTCAATTGCAGTCTGTTCTTCAGGTACTTTCTGAGTTTCTCCCTCAAACTCAAGAATGTTTCCTTGAATAACCTCCTCTTGAGCCTTTGTTTCTTCCGCCGTAGCTTCTTGAGGCTTTGGCTGCGTTCGCGGTGCCAAAGTTCTTTGAAGGATACTCTCTATCTGTTCGGCTATGAGAGTAGCCGGCGCATCCCTGTTAACAACTTCTTTGTTAGGAAGGTTTAGTTTATCTACGTTTATGGGAAATAGGTCATCCATAAGAATGAGGTAGTGTTTTTCCCTCAAGACGGGGTCCTCGGAGAGCTCCATTAGGTTTTTTTCGGCTATAGTTCCCGAAATTGCGTCAAAAACTATAAGGCTCGCCGTTCTGCCTTTTTCCTTTACCAGTCTCTGATTTTTCACAACTTCGGTTTCATACTTATCCTGGAGCAAGCTTTCAAGCTCGTCCGTGAGCTTTTTATCAAAGCTCACTATAAGAATCTTGGGCTTTCCGGAGGTTTGAGAAACCTCTTGAGTTTCCTGAACCTCAGAAACGGTTTGCTGCTGCATTTCTGTCGTAACTTCCTGCACTTGGGAAACTTCTGCGGAAGCGGTTTCTACCGTTGCTTCACTTTCAATTAACTTGGGTACTTCCTCTAAAGCTTTATCCCTTATAACGAGAACCTTGTTGGGAGGTTGTATATTGTTCCCATCAACGGGGAAGAGCTCATCGTAAAGGACTATGTATTTTTGTTTAGCAAACTTTTTGTTATAGAGCTGATTTATTTCCTCCTCCGATATGGCTCCTGATATTGCGTCAAAGACTATAACGTCTACTTCGTGAGGAATGAGGGTTAATGCCTCTTCGGTGTTTTTAGCAGTAAAAACTTCGTGCTCTCCGGAAAGGGCTTCCTTTAACTTATCTGAGAGAGTTTTATCAAAGGATATTATTAAGACTTTCATAGAAGACCCTCCCTATTTATTTTCCAACTTTTTCAACATTTCATCAACAAGGTTTCTTGCTTTCTCTGTGGCTTCTTTTCCAAGAATCTTTTCAGTATGGAGTAACACCTTCAGAGCTTTTAAACGCTTGATTAATTCAGTATGAATAAAATGTTTCTCTTTTTCTTTTTTATCTTTAACTTTCGCTGTAACAGGTTTTTCAAGCTCCCTAACCATAAGGTAGAAAAAGGCAAGGTATATAACGAATAAAAAGAGATTCATAGCTAAGAATATAGGATTTGCAAAAAGAAAGAAAATAAAATCGTCAAAAGAAGCTTTGCGAACGTAGACTTCTACGCTTTTTTTATCTTTTCCTTTTGCCGAAAAAAGAAAGTTTTCAAGGGGAATAGGAGCGGCAAAGTTGGCACTTGCAAAAATCTTACCGTGGTCTTTAATTTTTAAAACCATAATCTCAGGATAGGGAAGAGGCACTAAATTCTTTTCAGGATAGTTAAACAAAAATGTAGAGATATTTTCCGCAATATGCTTCTCCTTTTCGTGAATGTAGGCGGAGTAAGAAACGTAAAAAGTTGCTACTGAGAACAAAAGTATGAAAACCCACAAAAGGAAGAGAATTCCCCTTTTCATTACCTCCCTCCGAGCGTAAGTTTCTCCACGAGAACGGAAGGGGAACCTACGTTCCCATAGAATCTGAAGTCCGAGCCCACCTCCACTATTCCTTTAAGTAAATCTAAGATATTTCCCGCGACCGTAATACCCCTGACGGGGTGAAGCTTTTTACCTTTTTTGTAGTAAAGTCCGGAAGTGCCCAGAGAAAAGTCTCCGGAGATAGGGTCCACGGTGTGAAGCCCCATAACTTCTAAAACAAGGAAGCACTCCTCAGGTAAAGAAAGGAGTTCCTCCAAGTTCTTTTCTCCCTTCTCTAAGTAAAAATTGGTCAGTCCGCTGGAGGGCTGTTCTTTGTAGCTACCCCTCAAAGAGTTTCCGGTTGGCTCTTCATCGCTCTTTTTTGCGGTGTAAAGGCTGTGCAGAAATCCCTTAAAGACTCCCTTTTCTATTAAAGGAGTTCTTTGGGTAATTACGCCTTCGGCGTCGTAGGGAATTGTGGAAAATCCCTCAGGAAGCGTTCCGTCGTCAAAGAGGTTCACCTTCTCGCTCGCTATAGTCTCTCCCTTTTTGTCCTTTAAAAGGGTTTTTCCCTTTACGTAAGAATCTCCCAAAAACATAGGTGAGAAG
>WFPV01000133.1 GCA_015487405.1 Aquifex sp.
GTTCAATAAAGACCCCGAAACGGAAGCCATCCTTATGATTGGGGAAATCGGTGGAACTGAAGAAGAAGAAGCGGCTGAATACATAGAGAGCGAAGTGGACAAACCCGTCTTTGCCTACATTGCGGGAATAACCGCACCTCCCGGAAAGAGAATGGGGCACGCGGGAGCTATCATAATGGGCGGAAAGGGAACCGCTCAAGCTAAAATGAAGGCTTTAGAAAAAGCTGGAGCTTACGTTATAGACAACCCCGCTAAGATTGGAGAAACGGTTGCAACAATTCTAAAGACCTTAGAGCTTGAAGAGGAAGAAAGAACCTACGATGCTGAGTAAGATTATACTAATATTATTTAATCTTCATATCTTTGTAAAAAAAACTTAAAGGAGGTAGTGCCATGGGATTGAAGGTTAGAGTTGACCAGGATACATGCACCGCTTGCGAGCTTTGCTACGACAGAATTCCCGAAGTTTTCAAGAATGCCGGAGATGGAATAGCCGACGTCGTTAAGTGCGACATAGAGGACGATGAAGGATGCTGGATGAGAGTTCCCGAAGGACTGGAAGACGAAGTCCAAGAAGTCGCAGACGAATGCCCCAGCGGCTCCATCATAGTTGAAGAAGAATAATAAAAATCTTTGCTTTTCCTCATACACTCCCCTTTTCTTCTTTTTATCTTTTCTCTCAGGGGTTTAAGCCATGGCGAAGCTAAAGACGAGGGTTGACCAGGATACGTGCACCGCTTGTGAGCTCTGTTACGACAGAATTCCTGAAGTTTATAAAGATAGAGGAGACGGGATAGCGGATGTTGTCAAGTGTGACATAAAGGACGAGGAAGATAACTGCTGGATGATAGTTCCTGAAGGACTTGAGGATGAAGTTAGGGAAGTGGAAGAGGAGTGTCCAAGCGGCTCTATCATAGTTGAAGAATTAGAAGAGTGAAAGTCAGGTTCCTCGGAACGGCGGGTGGAAGACTCGTAACATTTAGACTAATCAAGCGTTCCGGAGGTTTTTTAGTTTCTCAAAATGGAAGTTACCTCCACGTTGACCCGGGACCCGGCGCTTTCGTCTATTTAAAGGAGCTCGGAATAGATTACAGGGATATAGACCTCGTAGTTCTTTCCCACCTTCACTTAGACCACTCGGCGGATTTAAACACGGTAATAGAAGCCGCAACGGATGGAGGAAAGTTTAAAAACGTCTCTCTCTTTGCTCCCAAAACCGCCATTGAGGGGGAGGATAGAGTTTTACTCCCCTACCTCAGAAAGAGGCTCGTTAAGGAAGAGTTTTTAGAAGAAGGAAAAGAGCTTTTTTACAAGGACTGGAAAGTAAAAGCGGTAATAAAACACAGACATCATAAAACGGAGACCTACGGTCTTTTAATAAACGATGAGATTATTTACGTTTCCTGTGCGGGTTTTGAAGAAAGGATGCTTGAGCTATACCCGAAGGGTAAGAGTTTAATGATAATAAATACAACTTTTTATAAAAGAAGACCGAACGTTGAGCACCTATCGGTGGAAGACGCCGAAATCCTGATAAGGGAGCTAAAGCCCAAAAGGGCGGTTATAACTCACTACTCTATGGAGATGCTTGAAAAGAATCCGGACGAGGTAGCAAAAGAGCTATCGGAAAAAACAGGGATAAAAGTTTTAGCGGCGAAGGATGGAATGGAAGTAGAGGTTTAGAGCGTCTGTCCCTCAGGATTGAGTCCAAGCTCTTCAGGTGTAAGCTCACGAATTGCATTCTTGAGATTTTCAAACACGGTGTAGAAGTCCTCTCCTAAGAATCTAACACCCCTTCCGTAAAGCTTCTGGAAAGCGTAAGACACCATCCTCTGCTTATCGTAAGACATCGTAACTCCGAGCTCTTCAGCCTTTTGGTTTAGGACTATCTTTACCTCTTCTAAGACTCTCGCTCTGTTTTCCCTTTCCTTTTCCGCTTCCGTTAGTGGCATGTCTAAGAACTCGTCGACCTTTTGAAGTATCCTCTCAAAGTAAGAACCGGGGAACTTCTTATCTCCTATACGCTCAATGACAAAGCCTATCGTTATGTAGTAGGGGTACTGAATGAAAGGTTCAAGCTCGTACTCCTTCGTATCGGGATTTTCCTGCTTTCTCTCCATAAAGAGGTTGTAAGCCTGGATGGCTTTTTCTTTTAGTCCGGGAGCTTTTTCTATGTTGAAATTTAAAATGTAGTTTCTCAACTCTTTGGGCAGAATAAAGCCGGGAATTTTGTCCAGTCCGAGTATCTTCGCCGCCTCAAGTCTGTGCTGTCCGTCAACAACTTCATAATAACCTTCTTCCGCGGGAACTACCATTATAGGGTCTATGAAACCTATGGTTTGTATAGATTGAACGAGTCTGCTAATGAGTGTATCCGATAGAGGTCTCTCTATGGGAGGGATTATTATCTTAGAGGTGTCCAGCTCCGTGAACTCTATGTCGTATCCCTTAACCGGTTCAGTGTATTTGCACTTTTCCATCTTCCCACCTCCTCAAAAATTTATTTTCAGATTTTATTAGTCCTTTATTATAAAGATAAGTGATAAAGAAAATTAGTCAAGGAAGGAGAAGAGAGATTTTTCTTAGTGAAGTAAAAATAAGGAGGGGAGGAAACTCACCACTGAGGAACTATCTTCTTCTTACCGCTGAGGAAC
>WFPV01000134.1 GCA_015487405.1 Aquifex sp.
CAAGCCAAAGTTTTTGAAATATTAAAGAGCTTTTAGAGGGATACACAAACAAAGTAAAGGATTGTAAAAAGTTAAGATTTTAAGCAGAGTTCTGAGCAATACAAACTCTAAAATTTTTAACTACTATGAAGTGGGAAATAAGCAAGACCTTCCGGTTTGAGGCGGGACACAGGGTTTGGAAACAGAACCTCACCTACGGAAGGGGAGCACAGTTCACGAAAGAAAAGCCGGTAAACAAGTGTGTGAACCTCCACGGACACAGCTACGTCTTGGAGGTGGTCGTGGGCTCCGATACCTTAAGCGAGCAAGATATGGTGATGGATTTTTACCACGTCAAGAACGCTTTAAAGGATTTGATAGACACCATAGACCACAGCTTCATCATAGATGTGAACGACCCGATGTATCCGGAGCTCAAAGAGGTGGCGGAGAAATACGGAGCTATGAAAATTTTTCCGGTAGACTTTTGCCCCACCGCGGAAGCCTTGGCTAAGTTCTTTTACGACTATCTCAAGAACAAGTTGAAGGAAGCGGGCTTGCTGGGAGAGGTTAAGGTCGTTAAAGTTATACTATGGGAAACCGCAACATCAAAGGCGGAATACAAAGAGGAGTAGTTCTTTTCCTGCTTTTGGTGCTAAATACCTTCGGTATGCCCAAGTTAGTCTCTCCGGAGTGGCTAAAGGAGCACCTGCAAGATAAAGACCTCGTGATATTAGAGTTCTCCAACGCTCAGAGCTACTTCGTAGAGGGACACATCCCCGGGGCTATCCTGACCGAAAAGGAAGAGTGGAGGGTGATGGACGAGAAGACTGGAGCACTCGTCAGGAAAAGCGTGGAGGAATACGAGAAGATGTTCAGGCTCTGGGGAATAAACAACGACTCTAAGGTGGTTATCTACTACAAAGGGAACAACAGGAACGAGCTCCTCGGAGCGGTTTACGCCTACTGGGTCTTTCACCTGCTCGGACACGAAAAGGTAGGAATCTTAGACAAGGGCTGGGTCGGTTGGATAAGCAAAAACTATCCCGTTTCCTACGACGAGCCCCAGCCCAAGGAGGGCAACTTTAAGGCTAGATACAATCCCTACAAGGAAGTTGACTGGAAATACGTATACGAGAACATAGGAAAGATCCCCATAATAGACGCGAGACCGCCCGATTACTACTTCGGTGTCGGGAAGTTCCCTGCAGCTAAGAAATACGGGCACGTTCCCTGCTCCGTTCCCTTCTCCTGGTGGTGGTGGCTTAAAGAAGACGAAAAAACGGGGAAGCTCTACATAGAGATTCCCGACTACGCAGACGAGTTTATGAACAACATGGGACTTGGCAAGGAGGACGAGGTCATTCTCTTCTGCTTCGGTGGGACGGGTGCGGCGTTCGCCTACGTGGTTTTAGACATTCACGGATACAAGGGAATGAGGGTTTACGACGCCTCAAAGAGGGAGTGGGAGGCTCTGAACCTGCCACTCAACCGCTACGTATGGGAAACCTTCAAGGATTGTAGAATTCCTGAAAGACCGCCCGAAGGGCGGTAACTAATTTTTTAAAGAATAATCTGTTTTACAAAGAGAAGCTCGGGAATCTTGGAGAGCTCTTCCATAACTTCCGGGGGCACTTTATCGTCAAGGTTGAGGATTCCTATGGCTATTCCCCCCTTCTTCTCCCTTCCGAGCCTGAATCCCGCTATGTTGACGTTTGCGTTTCCGAGGATTGAGCCTATCTTTCCTATGACTCCGGGAACGTCCTTGTTTTCAAAAACGAGGAGTATTCCCTCCGGCTCTATGTCCACCTTATACTTGTCTATTTCCGTGATTCTTGGGAGCTGTCCCTCTAAAACGGTTCCAGCCACTACTTTCTCTTTGCCGTCCGCCTTTACAACTACCTTTATGTAGTGCTTGAAGTCCGTTGTCTCTTCGGAAGATAGCTCCTCCACCTTTATTCCCCTGTCCCTCGCCACGTAGAAGGCGTTTATTATGTTTACGGGAAAGTCGACCACTTCCTCTAAGATTCCCTTCAGAACCGCGGAGGATATGGGCTGGAAGTGCTCTGCTATGTCTCCCCTTACCTCTACATGAACCTCCCTTATTCCCTCGTCCGCCCACTGGACTAAGAACTTTCCGAGCTTTTCCGCAAGGTCAAGGTAGGGCTTTATGAGTGTGAGAACCGAAAGGTCCGGGAAGGGTGCGTTCACCGCGTATTCAACGGTTTGACCTTTTAACGCCTTCAGAACCTGCTGGGCAACTATTACGGCGACGTTTCTCTGGGATTCGTAGGTGTTCGCCCCTATGTGGGGAGAGAGGGAGATGTTCACCTTATCCGAAAGCCTCTTTAGCTCGTCTATAAACTCGGGAGGTGGGGGTTCTTTTGAGTAAACGTCTAAAGCTACTCCCTTTATCTTTCCGCTTTCCATATACTTTATGAGAGCCCTCTCGTTTATTATTCCTCCCCTCGCACAGTTGACTATGTAAACTCCGTCCTTCATTATCTCAAACTCTTTCTCGTCTATCATGTTCCTCGTCTCGTGTGTCAGCGGAGCGTGAATGGTGAGGACGTCTATCTCCTTTAACATATCGTGGAGGTTGTCCACGAGCTTGACTCCGAGCTTGTCCGCCTTCTCCCTCGGGATGTAGGGGTCGTAAGCCATAACCTTCATACCGAAAGCCTTTGCCCTAATTGCCACCTGTGAGCCTATGTTTCCCAGTCCGATAATTCCGAGGGTCCTTCCGTAGAGCTCCTCCCCCATGAACTTCTTCCTGTCCCACTTATAGTTGAGCATGCTCTCGTGAGCCTTGTGTCCGTTTCTCATTATGGTGAGCATGTGCATCATGGTGAGCTCTGTAGCCCCTATGGTGTTAGCTCCCGGAGTGTTGACAACGATAATTCCCCTCTTGGTTGCCTCCTCAATGTCTACGTTGTCGACTCCCACTCCCGCCCTTCCTATAACTTTTAGCTTTTCCGCTCTCTCAAGGAGTTCCTTAGTAACCGGAGTTCTGCTCCTCGTTATAATGGCGTCAAAGTCCTTGACGATTTCTAAAAGCTCTTCGTAGGGAATATCAGGTTCGTTGTAAACTTCCACTTCTGGGTCCTTCTGGAGGATCTCAATTCCTTCGGGAGCTATGGGGTCGGTAATCAGAACCTTATACAACGCGTTTACCTCCTCAAGGGCTTGAGAGATTTTTATTATATCTCCGATTTTTATAGAAAACTTGCGGACTAAAACCTCGTATCTAAAGTGCGTACACAGAAACCCACCTGCGTAAGCAGTTTTAAAATTTTCCTTAAGAGGTAGCCCTAATGCCAAAACCTCTAAAATGTTTCTCAAGAGCCCTAACCAACATACCCACCGAATACCAAATAGCTTTAGGATACCTCACGTACCACTCTGGAAAACTCTTCAACCAAGCATATAAAGGAGCTAAGAAAATGGCTAAAAGAAAAACATGGCAAAGAGCTTAAATACCTTTGGCTGGATATGAG
>WFPV01000135.1 GCA_015487405.1 Aquifex sp.
CCACCTACTACGCCTCCATAAACGAGACAAAGAAGGCGGAAGAATGGGTAAAGAAGTTTAAGGATATATTCGGGGACGACCTATACATAGAGCTTCAGGCTAACTCCCTTCCCGAGCAGGAGGTTGCAAACAGGAATCTCATAGAGATTGCGAAGAAGTATGACGTCAAACTCATAGCAACTCAGGACGCCCACTACCTCAATCCCGAAGATAGATACGCCCATACCGTTCTGATGGCTCTCCAGATGAAGAAGACCATTCACGAGATTACGTCCGGTGGGTTTAAGTGCGGGAATGAGGACCTGCACTTTGCGAACGCCGAGTATATGTGGAAGAAGTTTGAGGGGAAGTTTGATGGCTGGGAAAAAGCTCTTTTGAACACCTTGGAGGTCGCAGAAAAGACCGCGGACAGCTTTGAAGTCTTTGAGAACTCCTCCTACCTCCTCCCCTACTACGAGGTTCCCGAAGACAAGACCTTAGAAGAATACCTCAGAGAGCTCGCCATAAAAGGTTTAAAGCAGAGGATAGCCACAGGACAGGCAAAGGACACGAAGGAATACTGGGATAGGCTGGAATACGAGCTTGAAGTCATTAACAAAATGGGGTTTGCGGGGTACTTCCTTATCGTTCAGGACTTTATAAACTGGGCGAAGAAGCAGGACATTCCGGTGGGACCCGGAAGGGGAAGCGCGGGAGGCTCGCTCGTCGCCTACGCCATAGGTATAACTGACGTTGACCCCATAAAGCACGGACTCCTTTTTGAGAGATTCCTGAACCCCGAGCGTGTCTCCATGCCCGACATTGACGTGGACTTCTGTCAGGACAACAGGGACAGAGTTATTGAGTATGTAAGAGAAAAATACGGAAGGGAAAACGTTGCTCAGATAATCACCTACAACGTTATGAAGGCAAAGCAGACCTTAAGGGACGTTGCCCGTGCTATGGGACTTCCCTACTCCACCGCGGACAAGCTCGCAAAACTCATTCCCCAAGGGGACGTTCAGGGAACTTGGCTCTCCTTAGAAGAGATGTATAAGACTCCCGTTGAGGAGCTCCTTGAAAAATACGGAAGACACAGAACGGACATAGAGGACAACGTCCAGAAGTTCAGGAAGATGTGTGAAGAGAGCCCAGAGATTAAGAAGCTCGTTGAGACTGCTCTAAAGCTTGAGGGACTCACCAGGCACACCTCCCTACACGCCGCAGGCGTCGTTATAGCTCCAAAGCCCCTGCAGGAGCTCGTTCCCCTCTATTACGATAAGGACGGAGCGGTAGCTACACAGTACGACATGGTTCAGTTGGAGGAGCTCGGACTCCTCAAGATGGACTTTCTAGGACTGAAAACCCTCACAGAGCTAAAGCTCATGAAGGAGCTCGTAAAGGAGAGACACGGCGTAGAGATAAACTTCCTTGAACTTCCCCTTGACGACGAAAAGGTCTACGAACTACTCCAGAGGGGAGACACCACCGGAGTCTTCCAGCTTGAGAGCCGTGGAATGAAGGAGCTCCTTAAAAAACTAAAGCCCGACAACTTTGACGATATTGTTGCAGTCTTGGCTCTTTACAGACCGGGACCCCTCAAGAGCGGACTGGTGGACACCTACATAAAGAGAAAGCACGGTCAGGAACCGGTGGAGTACCCCTTCCCCGAGCTTGAGCCCGTTCTGAAAGAGACCTACGGTGTCATAGTCTACCAGGAGCAGGTTATGAAGATGTCCCAGATACTCGCAGGATTCACCCCCGGAGAGGCGGATACCCTCAGGAAGGCGATAGGAAAGAAGAAAGCTGACCTAATGGCTCAGATGAAGGACAAGTTCATCAAGGGAGCGGTGGAGAGGGGATACCCCGAGGACAAGATTAAGAAGCTCTGGGAGGACATAGAGAAATTCGCGTCTTACTCCTTCAACAAGTCTCACTCCGTAGCTTATGGATACATCTCCTACTGGACCGCCTACATGAAGGCACACTATCCCGCGGAGTTCTTCGCGGTGAAGCTAACCACGGAAAAGAACGACAACAAGTTCCTGAATCTCATAAAAGACGCGAAACTCTGGGACTTTGAGATACTGCCTCCCGATATAAACAAGAGCGATGTGGGATTCACCATTGAGGGGGACAGGAAGCTCCGCTTTGGACTTGCGAGAATAAAGGGAGTGGGAGAGGAGACCGCTCAAGTAATCGTAGAGGCGAGGAAGAAATACAAGAAATTCAAAGGTCTTGCGGACTTTACTATGAAGGTCAAAAACAGGAAGATAAACAAAAAAGTTATAGAAGCCCTTATAAAGGCTGGGGCATTTGACTTCACGGGAAGGACGAGAACGGAGATGCTCGCAAAGGTGGCAGGCTCCGAGAAGAACCTCGCCATGGTGGCACAGAACTCCCTCTTCGGTGGAACGACAACCGCTCAAAAGACGAAAGAGGAAGAGGTAGACATCTTGAAGCTTGAAAAGGAGGTTCTCGGCTTTTACATCTCGGGACACCCCTTAGACAGGTATGAAAAGCTCCTGAAAGGCAAATACACCCCCATAGAGGAGCTTGAGGAATTACAGAGTGGTTCCGAGGTAACGGTCGCGGGAGTAATCACGGAGCTAAAGGTTAAGAAGACCAAGAACGGGGACTACATGGCGACCTTCAACTTCGTTGACAGAACGGGAGTTATTGAAACCGTAGTCTTCCCCGGAACTTACGAGGAGTCCAAAGAGCTCGTGGAAGAGGACAGAGTAGTAGTAATAAAAGGATTTGTAGAAGAGGACTTAGAGACCGAAACACAGAAACTTGTAGCTCAAGAAATATACACTCCGGAGGAGTTCACTAAAGAGAGTGTCAGGAGCGTCAGGGTGTTTATGAAGGAGAGTGAAGCAGTAAACGGAGTTGCTGAAAAACTAAAAGAGATAGTAGAAAGGTATGCGAACGAGGGGGGATACCAGCTGGTTCTCGTTATACTTACTGAGGACAAGATTGTGGAGGTTCAGGCTTCTCCTAAATACGCAATAGGAAATCTCTCAGAGTTCATAAAGGAGGTGGAAGAGCTCGGACTGAAGGTGAAGGTCTGAGCTTTAGAACTCCACCTCCTCGTGGCTCAGGATTTCCCTCAGGAGTTCCCTCTTTCCCATCCTTATAGCTCTCTCTCCCAGCAGGAACAAGCCGAAGGCTCTCAGGATTCTATCATCTACGAGAATTCCCTCCCTGTTTCCTTTCAGGACGTTTATAACCTTCCTCGCCTCCGTCTTGGCTCTCTGGATGTAAGACTCGTCGCGGAAACGCTCCCTTAACAGGATTTCCGTTAATTTTTCCTCAAGTCCTTCACCGAAGGTCCCTTGTAATAAAAGGAGTAAATCCTCCGTTGGGCTTCCCACCTTCGGAGGAGTGAGGTTCTCCTCGTAGAGGAGTCTCTTCAGAAGGTTTGCCCTCATGTGCCCTATTCCCTTCAGTCCTCCGAGGGAGGCGTAATCGGGAGTTATGCCGTATTTGATGCTGTGAGCAAGGTTTAAAATTTCCTCGTTCGTGAGCTCTAAATCCCCGAATTTCTTGATTTCTATTAAGTGTCTTATAAGGTGGAGAACGTCCGTCCCGAGGTAGGAAAACTCACCCGGAGGGTTCTGAATGTTTCTGTATTTAAAGGTGAGCCCCTCTACATAAAAGAGGAACTGCTCCGTGTTATCCTTCAAACACTCGTATCCGCAGGGGAGGAGTTTCTCCCTTATGTAAGCCAAATCCTCCTGAAAGGTTTCCCCCTTCTTTACGAAGTCAAACAGGCTGTCAAAACGCTTCGTAAATAGGAGAGGTCTCAGGTATATTATCGGCTCAAGTCCGGTGTCCCTTCTCCTTAAAAACTCCTCGTAGTTCACGGGTGGCATGCCCGAGCGAACGCAAAAGAGAGCCTTATCCGAGAGCCTGCTTCCCTCTATGTAGCCGTGGTCCTTGAGCCAGTTAAATACCTCCTCCACCCTCTCCGAGTAGGCGAGCTCCCTCAAAGAGTAGGTTCTTTCCAAGAACTTCCTGAAGTTCTCACCCTCATACAGAAAGCCTATAAGGATAAACAAACTGAGGACGCGCAGGCGTTCGTTGGAAAGGAGAACCTCCTTGAGGTAAGGTTTGAAGGGTTCTCCGAGTTTCTTCGTAAGCTCCTTGTCCAAGTTTTCCTCTTTTACTCTGTAAGGGAGTATGTAGGAGTATCCCTTTTCCTTTATTCCGAGTCTTCCAGCCCTTCCCTCCATCTGGAGTATGTCAAGAAGTTCCGGAAAGAACTTCCACCTCCTTTGCTCCCTGTCAAAGAATGCCCTCACTCCAATTATCACGGTGTCCGCGGGTAGGTTCACCCCGTAGGCGAGCGTGGAGGTCGCAACTAAAACGGGTAGCTTTCCCTCCCTGAAAGCCTTCTCTATAGCTTCCCGTTCCTCCTTTGGAACGTCCGCGTTGTGGAAGGCTATCTCCGTAGTGTCCATCTCGTTCTTCTCAAAGGGTGTGGTCTCGTTCATTATCCCTATCTTCTCCTTGTTGGCAAGCTCAAGTAGGGTCCACCCCACGCTCTTTTTGTGAACGAAGAGGATAACCTGTTCGTCAGGTTTCTTTAAGGTATAAAGAGCTCCGAGTAGCTTGTTGGCGAACTTCTCGTCCTGGGTTGCATCCTTCGGAAGCTTCGTAAAGTCCTGAAACTTCTTGAGGGGAATGACCTTTCTCTCCAAGGGAACAGGTCTCCAGCGGGACTCTATGAAGAGCTTTGCGTTTATCCACTTTGCGAGCTCTAAAGCACCGGGAAGTGTAGCGGATAGTCCAAGGATGTCGTAATTCCTCTCTAAGAGAAAGGTGATTATCTCCTCAAGAACCCAGCCCCTGCTTCCCATAAGCTGGTGAATCTCGTCTATGACTACTCCCTCCGCCTCCTCTATCCAGGGGGCTCTGTTTCTGAGGGCCAAAGCCAGGCTCTCGTAAGTGGCGACTATAACCTCCGAGCGGGTGCTTTTAAAGAGCTCCAGAACCTCCCCCGTCCTTACCTCCACCCTCGTCTTGAATAGCTCCCTCAATTCCTTCGCCTTCTCGTAAACTAAGGAGCGGGTGGGAGCGGTAAAAATCTTTTTGCCTTTCTTCTCCCTCAAAAATAGGTAAGCTATAAGGCTCTTTCCCGCGGAGGTGGGAGCGCTAACGAGCGCGTTGCTCCCTGTGTAGGTCATCAAAAAAAGGCTCTGGATAGGATTTAGAAGCTCGTAAGGAATGTTCTCGTCAACCTCCTTAGCCCTCACGAGCTCTGCGCTCTTCGGTTTTCCGCTAACGGTTTTAAAAACTACCTTTCCCGATGGAGGGTTTAGCTTGAACTCCGAGCTTTCCAAAACTATATAGTGTTTCATTACTTTCAATTAAGTTAAGGGACTGCCCCGCAGTAATCAAGAAATATATAATGGCTTTTAATGAAGATAGGAGAGCTTCTAAAGAGGGATATCTTCAGCATCTCCTTTGAGTTCTTCCCTCCCAAGGACGAAAAGGGGGAAAGACAACTCTTTGAAACCATAAAGAAGTTAGAGAAATTAAAGCCCACCTTCGTTTCGGTTACCTACGGTGCGGGAGGCTCAACCAGAGACAGGACGAGAAACGTAGTAAAGAGGATTCACGAGGAGACAGACTTAACCGTCATGGCTCACCTCACCTGCATAGCCCACACGAAGGAGGAGCTAATAGAAATCCTTCAGGATTATAAAAACATAGGAATAGAGAATATCTTAGCCCTAAGGGGGGACGTCCCGAGGGACAAACCCGACTGGAGACCTCCCGAAGGTGCATGCAAGTACGCCAAGGAACTCGTTTTATTAATCAGGGAAAACTTCGGAGCCTACTTCTCCGTGGGAGTAGCCTCTTACCCGGAGGGTCATCCAGAGAGCCCAAACTTAGAGTGGGAAGTTAAGTATTTCAAGGAGAAGGTGGAAGCGGGAGCGGACTTTTCCATAACCCAGATGTTCTTTGTGAACGACTACTACTACGAGTTTGTGGAGCTCTGCCAAAAGGCGGGAATAAACATCCCCATAATTCCCGGAATAATGCCCATAACCAACTTCAAACAAATAAAGAAGTTTGCGGCTCTCTGCGGAGCTACCATTCCCCAGAGCCTGATAGAGAAGATGGAGAAGGTAGAGGACAAGCCGGAAGAGATAAAAAAGATAGGAATAGAGTTTGCCATAAATCAGTGTTTAGACCTTATTGAGCACGGTGTTCCCGGTCTGCACTTTTACACCTTGAACAAGTCCGACGCCACACTGAGAATTTACGAAGCCATTAAGGATGCTCTTCCCCGTCCTTCTCTTCCAGCTTTATAGTTATCTTTATCTCCTTCGGCTCCTCCTTCAGTTTTAAGCTCCTTAAAAATCCTAAAACTACGCCCTTCAGAGCTTCCCTCGGAAACTCCTTCAGGTAAACCTTCTTCCCATTCACTTCCAGCTCAACCATAACTTTATCTTAAACCTTCAGGTCCTTTACCCAGCTCCAGTTTTCCTTAAACCACTCAACAGTCCTTTTAACACCTTCCTCCAGGCTCGTCGTCGGTTTCCATCCGAGGAGTTTCTGAGCCTTGGTTATGTCCGCCCAGGTGTCCTTCATATCCGCTTTGTGGAAGTCCCTGTAATTTATCCTTACCTCTCTTCCGGTGTATCTTTCTATCAGCTCTATCAGCTCCTTTACCGCTCTCGGGTGGTTGTTTCCCACGTTGATAATCTCGTATCCTTCAAGGTCAATAGCCCTTACCGTGGCTTCTGCAACGTCGTCAACGTAGGTAAAGTCCCTCCTCTGTGAGCCGTCTCCGTAAAGGGTTATAGGTTTCCCTTTTAAGGTCTTGTAGATAAAGTTAAAGACAGCCATATCCGGTCTTCCCGCTGGTCCGTAAACTGTAAAGTATCTCAGGACAATAACGTCTATCCCGTAGAGGTAATGGTAGGTGTATCCGAGCACTTCCGCAGCCTTCTTGCTCGCGGCATAGGGAGAAATCGGTTGATTTACAGGGAGTTCCTCCTTGAAAGGCATGGGCTGACCTGCATAGAGGGAGGAAGTAGAGGCGAGAATCATCTTCTTAACACCAAAATCCTTCATAAGCTCTAAAAGGTTTAAAGTTCCTTGAGTGTTCGTAGAGAAGTAAACGTGGGGATTTTCTATTGAATACCGGACTCCCGCCCTCGCAGCTTCGTTTACAATTAGCTCAAAGCGGTGCTTTTTAAAGAGCTCCCTCAAGGCGCTTACATCCTCAATATCAAGCTCGTAAAAGGTGAAATTGGGAAATCTTTTTAACTGCTCCGTTCTCCAAAGCTTGAGTTTAGGGTCGTAGTAATCGTTCAGGTTGTCAACACCTACGACCTTATAATCTTTCTCTAAAAGCTTTTCCGATACTTTCCATCCTATCAGACCGGCGGAGCCGGTAACTAAAACTCCCATAAAAAGGCTATTCTACCTGAATCACGAACTCGGTAAAGTAAACGTTCCTCACGCCTCCCTTCGTCAGTATCGTGTTTATTCTCTTTAGGATTTCCATCTTTAGTTGCTCCCTTCCTTCGGGTTTTCTCAGGTCTTCTGATGTCTTGCTGGAGATTATCTCTATTATGGCGTCCCTTATTACTGGTTCCTTCTTCTGAACTTCTTGGAGAACCTGTTGGTTTGCAAGTTCTAAAGTTATGGAAATTCTCGCGTAGACCGTTGCTTCTGGGTCGGCGAGGTTCACTATAAAGGGAGGGTCAAGCTTATACATTACTCCGACTTCTTGCTCTGCTAACTTTGGTTTTTGTTCCTCTTTCTTTTCCTCTTGCTTTCCAAAAATGAAGAAGTAAGCGGCTCCCCCGCCTGCGAGGAGCAGGACGAGGAGAAGAGCAAGGAGGATGAAAAGCTTCTTCTTTCCGCCTTTCTGCTCCTCTACCGCTTCCTTATTTTCCTCAGCCATCAATCCTTATCTTACAAGATTTATGGTGTCTTCAAGTATCGTGTTTGCACTGGTTATAATACGTGCGTTTGCCTGGTAGGTTCTCTGAGCCGTTATGAGGTTTATAAACTCTTTTGCGATGTCAACGTTGGACATTTCCACCATCCCAGAACGAATCTTGTTAGCTCCTCCGGGAAGTAGAATTGTGGGAGGTTTCACGCTCGCGTAGAGGTTTGCCCCCTTCCTTACGAGTTCTTCAGGGTCGGTGAACTGGGCGAGAGCAACTCTATACATAGGAAGTGTTTCACCGTTTGAATAAACACCCACTATAATTCCGTCTTCAGAAAGGACAAACACGTCTATAAGTTCACCACGAGCGTATCCGTCTTGGTCCATAGTAACTACGAAATCGGAGGCGTGCTGGGTGATGTAGGAGGTTTGTATAACATTATTTTGAAGTATCCCCTCTCCTACATATATCTTTATTTCATTATTTGAACCTAAAATAGCTCCGAGTTTGGAGATATAAGAATTTGAGTCGTTAGGGTCATTTATTTCATCGGTATTACTGGACGGTGTAATATCTGCCCTTAAATAGAACTTTTGATTGGCAACATCTTGAATAATGTCAGTATTTTTTATAAGTTTGCCTGTTCCAGGGTCAAATTGCAATGTTTTAGCTGCGAAAGAAGGAACAGTATTAAAGTTACCGTCATCGGCTATATAAACCTTGTTACCAAAAAAGTCTAAGAAAACAATGTCCGTATTATCTGTATCTCCATTCCAGTCTACATTTATATCTTTTTCTTCAAGTCTTCCCAAAAGATATACATTCCATTCATTTGTGTTCCTTTTTACAAAATAAACTTCTGCAGTAACCGGTCTACCTAAGCTATCGTATATTGTGAAAGTATATTTATAGTTGTAAGTGCCTGGATCTAAAGGATTAAAAGTATTTGAAATAATTGGAGATCTATCATCCAAGTTCGTGGGCTGAATGAAATATATTTCTCCCGTAGCCTTCGGCTGAATCTGAGTTTCTATCCTTATATCTTCAAGTTGTGTTCCTACAACTTCCCCCGTAACAGGGTCCACCTTAAATCCTTGGACATAAAGCCCATTCGGATTTATGAGGTAACCTTCCCTGTTTATTCTGAACCTTCCATCTCTCGTGTAGTATTGTTGATTTGTAATAGCATCTCTAAGAATGAATAAAGCCTTTCCCTCAATTGCAAGGTCGGTTGTAATATCAGTTTGTTTGAAGTTACCTATAGTCCAGAGCTTTTGAGTAGAATCCGTTATCGCTCCTGCACCAAAGGTTGTAGTCTTTATAGTTCCAGTTGTAGTGTTAAGCCCAACGATAACTTGGGAAACCATTTCCTGAAAGATAGGTCTTGAGGCTTTAAAACCTACAGTATTAGAGTTTGCAAGGTTGTCAGATACAACGTCTAACCAAAAACGGGAAACGTCCATACCGGTAACTGCATTAAAGAAACTCCTTAGCATAGTTTATCCCCCCACATAAACAATTCTATCCGCACCTACACTTACGCCGGAAGTCAAATCCAATATCAAATCTTGATTTATTATTCCCACAGCCTTAACGCTATCTTTAAAAGCGAGAGTTATTCCTTCAATCGGTAAGCCTTCTCTTACAAATTCAACTCTAAACTGTCCCTCCGGAAGCTCGGAAACTTCAAACTCGTTAACACCTTTCTTTAGGGAAAACTCTATTTCTCTAACGAGTTCATCTCCATCATATATCCTTGCCTTAACGTTTTCATAATTATCGTCCGAAATCAGATAGTAAGTATCTCTCTTTATTGTATCTAAAGTATCAGTTTTAAATAAAAACTCCTTTCCTATCAGAGTTGCAGTATTTAAAAAGGTAATCTGATTGAGCCAACCTTTTAGTTCATTTAGAAAGGTCTTCATATCTGTGAAATACTGAATTTGCTGTATTCTAACCATATCCTCCAAGCTCTTAGAGAGGTCTGTCTGGTTAAAGGGGTCTTGAAAACGCAAGGTCTCTAAGTAAATCTTTAGGAAATCTGAAGCGGACATATTCTCAATGGACTGAACGTAATCCTTAGGAAGAACATTAAGAGACTTTGGGCCTACCGTCGGGTCGTAAAACTCCATCTTCTTTCCCCCAATTTACTCTTGAGCTCTTCTACTATGAACCTACCGAAGTTTAGCCCGACTCGCCTTTTTCTCCTATACTTTCTTCCTTTTCTCACTACCTTAAAAGTTATACCCTCTTACATTAAATTTCAAATTAAATATTGAGATGAGCGTAAGAAATCTTATAGAACGTGCTCCCGAAAAGTCCGGCGTTTACATATTCAAAAAAGGAAAAAAAATACTCTACATAGGAAAGGCTAAGAACCTGAAAAAAAGACTACAACAACACCTGAAGCTTGCAGAAGAAGACCCAAAAGAGAGGGCGATAGTTTACGGAAGCAACAGCGTAGAGTGGATTATCACGAGGAACGAATACGAAGCCCTCGTTTTAGAGGTAGATTTAATACAGCAACACAAACCAAAGTATAACGTCCTTCATAAGTTCGGCTCGGGATATCCGATGCTCCTCCTTACAAAGGATGAGTATCCCACACTAAAGGTCGTGAGGGGAACGGAGTATGAAGGAGAGCTTTTTGGACCTTTCCTCCAGACACGAAAAGCTTACAAAGTTAAGAAACTTATCCACAACCTCTTTAAACTCAGAACCTGTGACCCTATGCCCAAAAGGAGTGAGCCCTGTATGGATTATCACCTCGGACTATGTTCTGCACCCTGCTGTGGATATATCTCTAAGGAGGAGTATCAACTCGCAGTCCAGTCCGCAAAAGCTATGCTCACCGGAGAAGTTTCCGAAATCTTGCCAAAGCTTTACCAAAAAATAGAAGAGTTTTCCAAGGAGCTCCTCTTTGAGAAATGTGCCCAGATAAGGGACCAGATTATAGCCCTTGAAAACATAGCCAAAGGACAGGGGGTAAGCTCACTTCCCTTCAAGGAAGCAGACCTCTTTTATAAAGAAGGTTTAAGAGTAGGATTATTTTTGATACGAGCCTATCGGCTCGTGAATAAGGAAATTTACGACTTTGAAAGTGAAGAAGAAGTAGAGGAGTTCCTCTTAGGATACTACTACTCAAACTACGTCCCGAAGGTCATAATCCTCAACTTTGAGCTATCAAAAGAAACAGAAGAGTGGATAAAGCAAAGAGCTAAACACACTGTAGAGTTCTTAAGAGAGATTCCGAAAGAGCTGGAGGAAATTGCGAAAGAGAACGTAAGTGAAGGGCTATCCCCAAAGCTACTTGAAAAAGAATTTAAAGAGAAACTGAACCTACCGCTACCTAAGATTATTGAGGGCTTTGATATCTCTCACTTTTTCGGGGAAGCGATAGTCGGTTCCTGCGTCGTCTGGAAAGAGGGAAGAATGAGTAAAAAGGACTACCGAAGGTATAGGATAAAGACTATCT
>WFPV01000136.1 GCA_015487405.1 Aquifex sp.
GAAATATGTGAAAAGACTGGCATTCCTTGCACTAAGAGAGTAGGAGACCTCACCCCTGACGAGCTCAACACCTTAAGAAAGTTCATAGACGAGAACTACAAGGTTGAGGGAGACCTCAGAAGGGAAGTTCAGCTAAACATCAAAAAACTCAAAGATATGGGATGTTACCGCGGAATCAGGCACGCAAGAGGACTTCCCGTAAGAGGGCAACAAACCAGAACAAATGCAAGAACGAGAAAGGGTAAGAGAAGAACCGTAGGTGGAACAAGAAAGTCCAGGGCTAAGTAAGGAGGGTAGCGATGGCTAAAAAGAAAAAGAAACAAAAAAGGCAAGTAACCAAAGGAATCGTTCACATACACACCACCTTTAACAACACCATAGTTAACGTCACCGACATGCAAGGAAACACCATAGCTTGGGCAAGCGGTGGAACTGTAGGGTTTAAGGGAACGAGAAAATCCACTCCTTACGCGGCTCAGCTTGCCGCTCAGAAGGCTATGAAGATGGCAAAGGAAGCTGGAATCCAGGAAGTAGAAATATGGGTGAAAGGTCCTGGAGCGGGAAGGGATAGTGCCGTTAGAGCTGTTTTTGCCTCAGGGGTGAAAGTTACCGCAATTAAGGACGTTACCCCTATTCCCCACAACGGTTGCAGACCACCTGCGAGGAGGAGAGTCTAATGGGTAGATATATAGGACCTTGGGTAAAACTGGACAGAAGGTTCGGTGTTGTAGTTTCTGGTAAAAAGTCCGCTCCCAGAATTCTTGCGAAACGCAACTATCCCCCCGGACAGCACGGAAGGAAGTATGGAAGAAGGAAGAAGTTAACCGAATACGGACTCCGTCTTATGGAAAAACAAAAACTGAAGTTCCTCTACGGTGGACTTAGAGAAAAGCAGTTCAAGAGATACTTTGATATGGCTTCCAAATCCAAGGAAAACACCGGAGAGATGCTCCTCCAATACTTAGAAAGGAGACTGGACAACGTAGTTTACAGACTCGGCTTTGCTTCTACCAGAAGACAGGCGAGACAGCTCGTAGCTCACGGGCACGTTCTCGTGAACGGCAGAAAAGTAAACATTCCCTCTTACCTTGTTGAGCCGGGAGATGTTATAGAAATAAAAGAAAAGTCCCGTGATATTCCCTTTATTAAGGAAAACTTAGAAAACATAGACCCCCGTTCCATTCCAAGCTGGCTTGAGCTTGATAAAGAAAACTTCAGAGGAAAGGTTATAAGACTCCCTGAAAACGTTCAGGAATACTTGGAGATTCCCATAAACCTCCAGTATATCATTGAGTTCTACTCTAAGGTTTAAGCTGATGGAGGTATTGAATGCTTAACGAGTTTGTCTATCCAAACAAGATTTTCTGGGAGGAGAAGACGGACACTTATGGAAGACTCGTAGTAGAGCCTTTAGAGAGGGGCTTCGGAACTACCGTAGGTAATTCCTTGAGAAGGGTTCTCCTTTCTTCCATCTCCGGTTACGCAATTACTGCCGTAAAGATAGAAGGAATCTACCATGAATTTACCTCCATAGAAGGCGTCCAAGAAGACGCCTTAGAGCTCATAGCCAACTTAAAGAAGATAAAGTTTGTAATGAAGGGAGACAGCGATATAGAAATCCTCTACCTTGAGAAGAAGGGAGAGGGAAAGGTAAAGGCTGGAGACATTAAAACTCCCGCAACTGTAGAAATCCTAAATCCCGACCAGCACATAGCGACTATTACGGACCCCAACACCGAGCTCAAGATGGAGATAAGAGTAGAGAAAGGAAAGGGATACGTTCCCGTTGAAGATATGGAAGCGATAGGTGAGACCGGTTGGATTCTCGTAGATGCGGATTTCTCTCCCGTAAAGAAGGTCGGCTTTAGAATAGAGAACACCCGTGTGGGTAAGAAATCCACTTACGAGAAGCTCACCTTAGAGATATTTACCGACGGAACGAAAACACCGGAGGACTCACTGAAGGAAGCCCTTGACATTCTCAAGAAACACTACGAGCTTCTTGAAAACATATCTGCCGAAAAACCCGCAATTGAAGAAAAGGTTGCCGTTGATGAGCTTGCGGAAAAGCTCTCACTCTCCATTGAAGAGCTTGATATCTCCCAAAGGGCTCTCAATTCCCTTAAGAGAATAGGATTAACAACCATTGGTGACCTTGTAAGAATGACCGAAGAGGAGCTTAAGAACACTAAAAATATAGGCAGAAAAGCCTTAGCTGAAATAAAGGAAGCCCTTGAAAAGATGGGCTTGCAACTCGGTATGAACATTGACGTTCAGAGGTAGGAGCCATGAGGCACAGGGTAAAAAAGAAGCACTTTGACAGAACTAAAGAGCAAAGACTCGCTCTCTACCGAGCGTTAGCGAGGTCTTTAATTTTAGAAGAAAGAATAGAAACTACAGTAGAAAGGGCCAAAGCCCTAAGAAGCTTCATAGAGCCCCTCGTTGAGCTTGCGAAAGAGGGAACACTCCACGCTCGCAGACAGGCACTCAGCAAACTTCCGGACAAGCCCGCAATAAAGAAGCTTTTTGAAGAGATAGCTCCCAGGTTTGAGGGAAGAAACGGAGGATATGTCAGAATCTTAAAGCTCCCCTTCAGGAGAAAGGGTGACGGGGCTGAGATGGCTATAATTGAATGGGTTGAGTAGTGCTCGTTAAGTTTGTAAAGCTCCTTCTTCAGCTTCTTACCATTCTTGTAATCGTCCACGCCATCGGTTCTTGGTTTCCCTCCGTCCGTCGCTCTAAGTTTTACTGGTATATAGATGCGATCGTTGAACCCTTCCTTAGGCCAATTAGGAGTGTAATAAAGCCCGTTAACGGCTTAGACTTTTCCCCTTTAGTCTTACTCTTTATCCTTTATTTGCTTCAAAGAGTTTTTAGATAGAGTTTAGATACCTGCGGTCGCTTAAAATTAATAGAACAATGAAAAGACCTATAATGCTCATTGATTTAGATAGATGTATAGGTTGTCTTTCCTGCGAAGTAGCCTGCGTTCAGGAGAAAGGTTTAGAAAGCTTATACATCAGACCTATGAAAGTTTTAAGGGTTGAAGGAGTAGGAGATAAACCCGACGCCTTTTATTACCCTATGAACTGCTTTCACTGTGAACCAGCTCCCTGTGTCTTGGCTTGCCCCACCTCCGCGATGAGAAAAAGAGAAGAAGATAGGATAGTCTATGTAGAGCAAACCCTATGCATAGGTTGTAAGGCATGCATAATAGCCTGTCCATACGGAGCTATAACCTTCAATCCTGCAACCCAAAAAGTTGAAAAGTGTGATTACTGCTATAAACGTGTTGATGCGGGATTACTCCCTTCCTGCGTTGAGAAGTGTGTGACTAACTGCCTTTACTTTGTTGAGGTTGATGAAGTTCCGAAAGACAGGCACAAACTCAGGAAGATAGACTCAGAGCTTTACAAAGAGGTATTTCAGCTTAGTTCCGAATACCAAGAAAACAGGGCATAAACAAAGTAAAAGATTAAGAAAACTACTCCCTCTTTCCTATCTATCGTGAACTTTCTTCCTCCTACGAGCGTAAAAATCAAAAGCATGAGTGTAGCTGCAAATAAAACAGCAAAATCGTAATTAGCTCTATCAGGAACTGGAATAGGTCTTATAATGGCGCTCGTTCCTAAAACTAGAGTTGCGTTAAATATGTTTGAGCCTGCTATATTCCCAAGAGCTATATCAGAGTTTCCCTTTTTAGCCGCAACCGCAGAAGCGAAGAGCTCAGGAAGTGACGTTCCAATGGCTACGAGAAAGAGCCCTATTATAGCTTCACTAACTCCCAAAGCCTTCGCAAGGTTTACCGCACCGTCAACGGTCAGGTCCGCTCCCCATATAAGTCCCGCAAGTCCGAGAACCGTAAAGATAACTGCTTTAAAGGGATTCATTAATTTGTCCTTATCCTCTTCCGAAACCACTACCTTCTCAAGGTAAGCCACTAAGAAATACATGTATCCGATAAAGGTTATTATCAAAACAAGCCCCTCGTTTCTGGATATCTGGGAAAAGGGAGAGTGGTTAAAAAAAACATCGTTAGCCATAGCTATGAGCGTAAGTGTGAGGAAAAAGTTAACTGGAATCTCTTTTTTTACAAAAGTCAAGTGAACACTTATAGGTTTTATCAAGGATGCAACACCGAGTATCAAAAGGATATTTGCGATATTTGAACCTATCACGTTCCCGAGAGAAATCTCGGAAGCTCCCTTCACGGCGGCAGCCGTATTTACAGTAAACTCAGGAAGGGAAGTTCCAAAAGCTACAAGAGTGAGACCTATAACGAACTCGGGAATACCGAAACGCCTCGCTATACTGCTTGAACCATCTATTAAGAGGTCTGCACCCTTAACGAGAAAAAAGATACCTAAAACCAAGTAAATTAAGTCTAAAAGCATACCTGAAAATTATAATGGAAAGGTATGCTGGAGAAGGAAAAGCTCGCAAAAATGATAAAGGAGAAAGCTCTCAAGGTGGCGGACGAACCCATTTTTAAACTTTCCTCGGGGAAGATGAGCCGTTACTACATTGACCTAAAGCAAGTCACCTTTGACCCAGAAGGTGCTTACCTCGTCGGTAAAGTGATGTATGGGCTTGTTTGGGAGTTCAACCCAGATGCATGCGGAGGTCTTACACTCGGTGCAGACCCTATAGCCTACGCTATAACCTTCGTTTCCCTAATGGATGGAAATCCCATAAAGCCTTTCGTAGTTAGAAAAGAACCTAAATCTCACGGAATGGGAAGACAAATAGAAGGACTTTTAGAAGGTAAAGAAAGAGTTGCGATACTGGAAGATGTCGTAACCACGGGAGGCTCAGCTTTAAAAGCTGTCAAGGCTTGTAGGGATTACGGTTTAGAGATATTAGGAGTCTTTGCAGTAGTAGATAGAGAAGAGGGGGGAAAAGAAAACTTAGAAAAAGAGGGGATTCCCCTCTACTCAGTTTTCAAACTTTCCGAACTGCTTTAGACCTCTACTTTTAACTTCTCTCCCTTCTCTAAAATCTTTTGGAGAAGCTTATCAAGATTCCAACGTTTTTCTGCCGATACCAGAATCGCATCACCCTCTATGAAAGCGGGATGGGGTAAATAGTTAATCTCTTCTTCGTTTTCAACTAATTTATCTGCCTTGTTGAGTGCGTAAACTACAGGTTTGTCGTCCGCATTCAACTCTTTAAGAATCTCCTTAACCGTATTTACGTAATCAAGCCATCCTTCGTCTGATACGTCAACCACATGGAGGATAATATCGGCCTCTTCAACCTCCTCTAAGGTTGCCTTAAAGCTCTCTATTAATTCGGGAGGAAGCTTCCTTATGAAACCTACGGTATCTGTAAAGAGAAGCTTGTAGTCGGGATAAACCATCCTGACCGAGGTTCTCGTATCCAAGGTGGCAAAGGGCATATTTGCGGTAAATATTCCTTTCTTCGTTAAAGCGTTCATAAGTGTTGATTTTCCAGCGTTTGTGTATCCTACAATCGCAACCCTGAGAATCTTTTCACCGTTTTCCGGTCTTTCCCTTCTCTTCCTCTGTTCCCTTCTTCTCCTCTTAATCTCCTCAAGCTCTTGCTTTATCTTGTGAATGCGTTTCTTTATAAGTCTCTTCCGAACTTCCCTCTCCTGTTCTCCGGGTCCCCTAGTTCCTAATCCACCACCAAGACGGGAAAGCTGCTTTCCTTTACCGTGTAATCTCGGAAGCTCATGCATTAATTTTGCAAGCTCTACCTGAAGCTTCGCTTCTTTGGTTCTTGCCCTCCTTGAGAATATTTCTAAAACGAGGTCAGTTCTGTCAAGAACCCTAACCTGAAGGAATTTTTCTAAATTGGATACTTGAGCCGGAGTTAAGAAGTCGTCAAATATTACGGTATCTGCCTTCGTTCCTCTAACGATTTCCTTTATCTCCTTTGCCTTTCCTTCGCCTATATAGTATCTCTGGTCAGGATTATGCCTTTTCTGGATTATGTAACCAAGTGTTTTTCCATTTACTGCCTTTACAAGAGCTTTCAGCTCCTTAATTGATTCCTTGCAAAACTCCTTTGATACTTCTTTACCCCAAACACCTACTAAGACTGCTCTCATTCACTAATAAAGATAAGTAGAAGGAAAAGTTACTTCAAGAACAGTTGAACATTTTGAAACTCAACGAAAATTTCTCCATAGCCTCTTGACAGAGAGTGTTAGGAGGTATAAATTGGGAAAATGCACAGCAAAGGACTTCTCCTTCTCTCAAAGGAGGAGATAAAAAAGGCTTGACAAGAGAAGAGAGGAGAAATAAAATAGAATTTTGCTGACGCGGGCATGGCGCCCGCTTAGGCTCCTTGGCAATTGAATAGGGAGTGGGCTCCTCCTCCAATTTGTGGGGTCCAGCTGAAACTCAGGTGGTCCCATAAA
>WFPV01000137.1 GCA_015487405.1 Aquifex sp.
AGGTGTGAGGAGCTTGACCTTCATCCCATGACACCTATGAACACGGACCCCAAGGGAACCTACTTCTGCGTTTCTATAGATGCCCACCCCAAGCACGGAACTACAACCGGAATCTCCGCTTACGATAGAGCGATAACCATAAAGCTCGCGATTTCTCCCGAGGCTAAGCCTTCCGACTTCGTTAGACCCGGACACGTCTTTCCCCTAAAGGCGAGACCCGGGGGAGTGCTTGAGAGGGCGGGACACACGGAGGCATCCGTTGACCTCGCAAGACTTGCGGGACTTTACCCTGCGGGAGTTATATGCGAGATAATGAAAGACGACGGAACTATGGCTCGCGTTCCAGACCTAATAGAGTTTGCGAAGAAGCATAACCTGAAGATAATCACCATTGCGGACCTCATAAAGTATAGGCTCAAGAGAGAAACCCTCGTTGAGAGGGTAGCAACCGCACACCTTCCCACTCCCTGGGGAGTCTTCAAGATACACGCTTACAAGCATAAGTTAACGGGAGAGGAGCAGGTAGCCCTGACTATGGGAGAGTGGAAGGAGGATGAACCCGTTCTCGTGAGGGTTCACTCCGAGTGTCTGACGGGAGACGTCTTCCGCTCTTTCAGGTGCGACTGCAGACCACAGCTTGAAAAAGCTTTAGAGATGATAGCGAAGGAAGGAAAGGGGGTTCTCGTTTACATCTTAGGACACGAGGGAAGAGGAATAGGAATAGCTAACAAGATAAAGGCTTACGAGCTCCAGGAGAAGGGCTACGACACCGTGGAAGCTAACGAGAAGCTCGGATATCCGCCAGACCTCAGGGATTACGGAATCGGGGCTCAAATACTTAGAGACCTCGGCGTTAGAAAGATGAGGCTGATGACCAACAACCCGAGGAAGATAGTGGCTCTTGAGGGATTCGGTCTTGAAGTCGTAGAGAGGGTTCCCATAAAGATAGAGCCCAACAAGTATAACAAGGTTTACCTTCAGGTGAAGAAAGATAAACTGGGACATATGTTCTGATTGTGTCAAAATTTTAAACTATGTATGCACTTCGTATGGCTGAATCCGTCACGGAGGGACATCCCGACAAGATAGCGGACCAGATAGCGGATGCCCTTTTGGACGAATTTCTAAAGAAGGACCCCTACAGTAAAGTATCCTTAGAGATTCTCGTCACTACTGGTCTCGTGATGGTGAGCGGTGAACTCTCCACAGAGAGCTACGTTGATATACAAAGGGTCGCAAGGGGAGTGATAAAAGACATAGGCTATACCCGTCCGGAACTCGGTTTTGACGCGGATACCTGTGCTGTTGTTCAGTCCATAGACGAGCAAAGCCCCGAGATAGCTCTCGGAATTTCGGGAGACGGTGCGGGAGACACCGCCATAGTGGTGGGATACGCCACGAAGGAAGCCCCCAATTTAATGCCCTGGCCCATAACGATAGCTCACAAAATTACCAAAAGAATTTCTGAATATAGAAAGATAGGAAAGTTTCCCTTCCTTAGACCCGATGGGAAAGTCCTCGTCGCTATGATTTACGAGGACGGAAAGCCCAAGGAAGTTCAGAGCGTAGTCGCCTACGTTCACCACGACCCCGACGTCTCCCTCAACCACTTAAGGGAGCTGATAATTGAAGAGGTTATAAAGAGGGAAATCCCCGAAGATTTCCTAACGGAGAAGACCGATATAAAGGTCAATCCCACGGGAAGGTTCGTGATTGGGGGACCCGTAGCGGATACGGGATTGACGGGAAGAAAGATAGTTTCCGACGCTTACGGCGATATAGGACTTTCGGGAGGAAGTGCTTTCTCGGGGAAGGACCCAACAAAGACGGACCGCTCCGCCTCTTACCTTGCGAGGATGATAGCAAAACACGTTGTAGCGGGAGGATACGCCGAAAGGTGCCTGGTTCAGATAGGCTACGCCTTCGGACTGACCGAGCCCGTTGCCTTTGATATGGAGACCTTTGGGACGGAGAAAGTGGATAAGGAGAAACTCGTGGAAGCGGTGAAAAAGGTGTTCCCCCTAAGACCTGCGGAGATTATAGAATTCTTAGACCTCAGGAAGCCCATATACAGGCAAACCTCCGTTTACGGACACTTTGGAAAGGAAAATCTCCCTTGGGAAAAGCTCACGTACCTTGATAAGCTCAGAGAAGTTTTAGGAAGTCCTTGATGTGCATAACTACGAAGTCCTTGGGAGTGGTATAGACCTTCAGGACATCGTCCTCCAAGAGGAGCACCTCTTTAAAGCCCTTTTCAAAGGCATACCTTACACTCACTTCGGGATTCCTCTCAAGGAGTTCTAAGGCTACCTTCTTTCCTTTGCCCCTTAGGATGTCCGCGAGCTCCTCACCGAGTCCCTTCTGTGTTGTGTCTACTACGTAGTAATCCTTTTTAGAAGTTTTTCCGTTGAGGAGGTCTAAGAGCTTCTCCAAGTAAATCGCCCCTCCCGTTGCCGGGATTTCTTTGCCGTAGAGCTTTGTTAGGTTGTCATACCTTCCTCCGCCCGCGAGGGAGCGTTTTGAATCCCCGTCGTAAATCTCAAAGATTATGCCGTTGTAGTAGGGAAAGTCTCTGACCTCACAGAGGTCATATAGGAATGGAATACTCTTCTCTCTTAAAGCTTTTCCAAAACTGATTAGGGTTTCCGCCTCTTTCTCAAGACCGAGTTCCTTTAGGACTCTTAGTTCCTCTTCTCTGTCTGTTACTTTAAGGAATAACTCTGCTTTCTCCTTGAGTATGTTTCTGAGCTCTTCGTAATTTCTTTCGTAGAAGGCTCTTCTCTTTTCTTGGTTCCCGGAAGTGAGTTTCTGGACTATTTCCGCGTGGCTTATTATCACCTTTAGATTCTTGAATCCCAGCGACCGCAGGTATCTATATAAAATCTCAACAATCTCTAAATCTCCCTTTAAGTTAGGAACTCCGAGGAGTTCTAAGCCTGCCTGAAGCTTTTCGTAGCTCTCTCCGTTTAAAGAGAATGTGTTTCCGAAGTAGTAGAGTCTTTCGGGGAGCTTAACGTTGTGAAGCAAAGAGACGGTGCGGACTACCTGGGTGGTGAAGTCCAGCCTGAGGGATAGGGTTTCCTTAGTTGATGTGTCC
>WFPV01000138.1 GCA_015487405.1 Aquifex sp.
CCTCTCCTTCCTCCGAGGCTTTCGTATCCCCTCTGGAGGGTTTCACCGTCGCTTGCAACCACCTCAACGAAGAATACGACTCTCTTTTGAATGTCCTCTGCGGTTTCTCCCAGGGTATTCACGATTAGAATATCTCTCGTTTTGTCCATAAGGACGGCGAGAACTTGCTTAATCTTGTCGCCGAAGCTCCTCGCCTTATCGTTAGCCCTTTTCAGGATTTCCGCCCTGAACTTTAAACCTTCGGAATCGGGGTCTATCACAACCTCGGTCCATCCCTGGATGTATTTCTTCCCTACCGCTACGGGTCCGTGCCCTTCTCCCCTTGCGAGGGTTTTGGCGAGTTCCAAGAGGTTTTCAAAGGTAGGGTTTGTGGTGTATCCGTAGTAAGTTTTTCCATCTTTTATGAGTCTTATTCCCACTCCTTCGTCGTGTCCGTGGGTTATCTTATCTATCTTGTTGTCCTCCAGGTGCATCCGTGTGGTTCTGGAGTGTTCGTAAAATATCTCTCCGTATTCACCTCCTTGGGACATAAGGGTGGAGAGGATGTAGCCTGCTTTTTCTTTTAACATTTCCTTGACTTCGTTCATAAGGAAAATTTTACGCCCGAAGGGCGTCACCAAACTCTGATAATTTTTATATTTCCAGTTTTATTTTCCCCTCTACATACTGTCTTATAAGTGAGGATATTATAGTTTGATAAGGAATGCCTGTTTCTACACTTTTTCTCTTTAATACCATCAAATCCCTTTCGCTTATGCGAACACTTACAGTTTTCTTTTTGCTAAGAATACTTTGTGTTGCTTTCTGGAGTTCTTGCTTTATTGCTTCAAAGTTTTCCGCTCTTTTCCACTCATCATTCTCTAATTCTTTTTCAATTCTTTTTTCAAATTCATCCATTTTCTTCATACTATCCTTACCTCCTTAAGTATTTTTTAGTAAGTTTTCTACTTGGAAAAATAGTTATAAACCTTATTTTCTCCTTTTCCCTTTTAAAGGGAACTACATAAGCATAATCGTTTATTTCAACAATCAACAAATACTGCCCTTTGTATTTTTCCTTATTGTGGTGTTCTAAAATATCCAAGATTCTGCCTTCATCAATAGCTACTAGTATATCCTCAAATCCTATACCTCTTTCCCGTTTCAACCACTTATTTTTTTCAGCATCAGTGTTTCTTCTTCAAATGATAGTAAGGCTCTATCGTTTGAATCCTCGGGTCCTCAAAGCCTTTACCGAAGGCAAAGTGGTAGACGTCCTGAAAGGTTTTCCCGCTCAGTCCTAGAAGCTCGTGCATAACGTCGTCAAAGAAGCATCCTATTCCCGTTCCTTTCAGCTCGTGGGCGGTGGCTTCCAAATACAATATCTGACCTATTAGTCCAGCCTCCCAGTGTATATGCTTGTATTCCCAAGGTTTTTCCCAAAGAACCGGTTCAAAAAGGGAAAGCATCCCGAGGGAAAAGGAACTCTCGCTCGCTATCTCTTGCTGACAAGCTACGTATCCTGCAAAGTCTTTGAAGTCTCCTACTGTGAGCAGGTAAAGGGGAAGCTCGTCGTAAACTCTTTCCCAGATAAATTGGGGATTGGTTAGCTCCTTGAGTAGTTTAAGGTGCTCCTCATTCCTGACAAAGGCGTAGAGTCCCTTCTCCAGTCCTTCAACTCTGTGGACGAAGATAAAGAGGTCAACGTAAGTGGGAGTTATCTCCACATCAAAGGGGGAGTAATCGTCCCTCGGGAGACACTTGTCCAGAGCGTGGGCAAAGATTCTTTCACTTATTTTCACCTTTGGGTCGTAAAGATGGGCACTCCTCCTTTTCCGGATAATCTCTTCAGCGGAAAGGTAGGAGGGAGCTACGTTAAGGAGAGGTTTATTTCCGTAAAGGAACTTTACTTCCTCCGTTCTCGGCTTTTCGGTGGCTTTAATAACCTCGTAGATTATCTCCCATATGACTCTCTCGTTGCTGAGTTTGTTGGGTTTTCCGTAGAATTTAAGTTCCTGAAATTTCTTGATTACCTGCGGTGGCAAGGAACGGGGAACGTCTTCCACTTCTTTGGGAAATACGAAAAAGGCACACTCCGGGAACTCTTCTTCTCCCTCTATCCACTCCACTTTATCAAATCCGAGAAGAATTTTTAAGTCTTCGTCCGATAGGGCGTTCAAATATTTGACTTTCCAGCCTTTCAGGTTTGCGGAAAACCTGAGCGTTCCAATGGCGTGCCCCGTATCTAGAAGGCAGTATCTGTAAGCCCTCTCTCCATACTTCCACGCTTCCCTCCAGGGGATTGATGTAAGAATCGCTATGAAGCCCTCAGTTCCAAAAAAGTTTTTAATTTCCTGTGCAAGCTCGTGGGGAATTTCCGCTCTCTTTTCAAGAATATGGAGAAAAGGGTTGTAATGGAAAACTCCGCTCAGTCCGTCAAGTTCGGGAATTATGAGGTAGCACTCAGTGGGATGGAGGTTTCCGCTGGATGGGTTCATCCGAACGGACCAGCGGGAGCCCGGAATAGCCTTCCAGGCGGAAAGTCCAAAGGCAAGCTCTAAAAATTTACTGAAAGTTCTTATATTAAAGGGTTGGGTGTTCACAACTCTGTAATCGTATAAAGCTTCGTAGGGGTGCTTTTCATC
>WFPV01000139.1 GCA_015487405.1 Aquifex sp.
CTACGTATCCAACGCGCCAGCCGGTCATTGAAAAGGTTTTGGAAAAAGCGTTCACCGTAAAGGTGATTTTTTTCACTTCTTCACCAAAAGAAGCTACGCTGACAAACTCTTCCTCACCGTAGGTGAAGTGCTCATAGCACTCGTCAGAGATAATAAAAATATTTCTTTCCACACAGAACTCGGCAATCTTCCTTAATTCTTCCTTGTCATAGACCGCGCCGGTGGGATTGTTAGGAGAGTTAATAACGATAGCTTTTGTCCTTTCACTAACCTTAGATTTAATGTCCTCAAGTGTTAGCTTGAAACCGTTTTCTTCGGATAGGAGAACCTCAACAGGAATACCGCCGAAGAATCTAATCTGCTCGGGATAGGTGACCCAGTAAGGAGAAGGAAGTAAAACCTCGTCTCCTTCGTCTAATATAGCCATAAAGATAAGAAATAGAACCATCTTTGCTCCCGCGGAGACTACAACCTCGGAGGGTTTATACTCCACTCCGTTTTCCCTCAAAAGTTTTTTTGCTATGGCTTCCCTCAGCTCGGGTATTCCGGGAGGAGGAGCATATTTGGTCTTACCTTCCTTTAAAGCCTTTATACAGGCTTCCTTTACGAACTCGGGGGTATCAAAGTCGGGTTCACCCGCCCCGAAGCCTATGACGTCTATCCCCTTTGCTTTCAACTCCTTGGCTTTTGCGGTTATGGTGAGTGTGGGCGATGGTTTTAGAAAACTAAGCCTTCTTGATAGTCCCGGCTTCATTTCATAAAATTTTAAATAAAAAAGGAGGTGGAGGCATGATTGGAGTGGGAGAAAGGATTAGAAAGGTCAGAGAAGAAAGGGGCATGTCCATACAAGAGTTTGCCAAGGCTATCGGTATATCCGAAAAGAAGCTGGAAGAGTTTGAGAAGGGAATTTCCAGACCTTGCGATGCCACCCTCGTCTACATAGCCAAACGCTTTAACGTGGACTACAGGTGGTTGGCTCTCGGAGAGAAGGAGGCGGTTGCCGCCTAACTACTTGAACCTCCTCGCCAGTTCCTCCATAACTTCCTTTATCTCTACTCCGCTGACGCTCAAGGAAACTATCAAGGAGTAAAGCATATCAGCAGTTTCCGAAATTATCTCCTTCTTATTCCCCTTCATTAGGGCTATCAGAGTTTCAACCGCTTCCTCTCCAAACTTCTGGAACACCCTCTCCTTTCCCGATTTTACGAGTTTGGTAGTGTAGGAGCCTTCGGGCAACTTCTCTATTCTTTCTTTTATCACTTCCTCAAGTCTGGGAAGAACTTCAAAGGGAAGGGGTTTTTCCACTTTATTGCCTTCTATATCTCTATAGAAACAGTTTCTTTCTCCCGTGTGGCAGGCTCTGTTTTTTTCCTGCTCTATTACGTAAATCACGGCATCGCCGTCACAGTCAATTCTTACCTCTTTAACCCTCTGGAGCTCACCGGAGGTCTCCCCCTTCTTCCAGAGCTTCTTTCTACTTCTGGAGTAGTAATGGGCGTATCCCGTTTCAAGTGTTTTCTTTATCGCCTCTTCGTTGGCGTAGGCGAGCATCCTAACCTCGCCGGTTCTGTAATCCTGAGCTATTACAGGAACGAGACCCTCTTCGTTAAACTTAATTTCCAGCATAGAAACTATTTAAAATTACTTCACCACGGTTATGAAGATGGAAAGAGCTCCCTCTTTTATTCTATACTTTACAAGCTCCAACTTATCCCTAAACTGCTTGGGAATCTTTTGGTAAGTCTCTGTAGCCTTTAAAACGTCCAAGATGCTCATTTTCAGATACACCCCCTCCTTTTTAAAGTGGGAGTCCTTTTCTAAAACATCTATCCCGTCGGAGGAAACTATCTTTACAAGAATTCCGAAGTCCTTCAGCTCGTCCGTCCTCTCGTTGTAGACCTTGTTCCCTTCCTCCCTTCCCCTGAACTCAAAGCCTTTGTTGAAAAACAAAACCTTCTTCTTTCCTTTTATCTTTAAGATACCTTCGGTGAATTCAAAGTCTAAGTCGGGGAAAACCCTTTTAAAGTCCTCGGGCTTTAAGGGAATTTCTACCTCCGTGTCAATAAGGTTCCCGAAGTTCAGTAAATCCTCTATGAAAATACCCATACTATTTATCCTTATAAACTATCTTCCCCTCTTTTATGGTGTATATCACTTTTCCCTTAAGAGTCTTCCCCCAGAGGGGTGTGTTCCTGCTCTTTGAGAAGTTAGTCTCTTCGTTCAGGACCCACTCTTTATTTGGGTCAAACACGACTATGTCTGCGGGGGAGCCTTCCCTTAACGTTCCGTAGGGAAGTTTAAGGATTTGTGCGGGCTTTAGTGTGAACATCTCAATCATTTTCTTGAGGGATATCACTCCCCTCCTATAAAGTTCTAAAGCCATGGGGAGTGCCGTCTGTAGTCCTATTATTCCTGGAGAGGCGAACTCAACGAGTTCCTTCTCAAAGGTTTGGTGTGGTGCGTGGTCCGTGGCAAAACAGTCTATTACACCTTCCTGAATACCTTTTATGAGGGCTTTCCTGCCCTTTCGGGTTCTAAGGGGGGGATTTACCCTCGCGTTCGCACCCGAATGGAGAACCTCCTCTTCGGTGAAGATTAAGTGATTGGGGTTCACCTCACAGCTTACGGGAGCTCCCTTATCTTTAAAGTGTTTTACTATATCAAGGGCGAGCTCCGTCGTTATGTGCTGGATATGAACCCGTGCTCCCGTTCTGTAGGAGAGTATGCAATCCCTTGCCACGTGAATCTCTTCCGCTTCTGGGGAGCGTTCGGATAGACCGAGGAGTGCTGAAACCTTCCCCTCGTTAATCGCTCCGTAGGCGAGCTTATCGTCCTCGCAGTGGTCTAAGATAACGCTATCCAGCTGAACTACGAGTTCCATAGCCTTCCTCATTAGGGAGCTGTCTTCCACGGGACTTCCATCGTCCGTAAATGCCACACAGCCTGCTTTTTTCAGAGCGTAGTAATCAGCAAGCTCCTTACCTTTTCTGCCTTTAGTTATAGTTCCAGCGGGAAGAACTCTACAAAGTCCGACCTTCTTCCCTTTTTCCAAAACGTAGTTGGCGGTTTGGGGATTATCTATCGGGGGATTGGTGTTCGGCATACATACTACGGTAGTAAATCCTCCCGCTACCGCGGCTCTGCTTCCGCTCTCTATGTCTTCCTTGTAGGTCTGTCCCGGGTCCCTGAGGTGAACGTGGATGTCTATAAACCCGGGGGCTACGATGTAGCCTTCAACGTCTAAAATTTCAGCCTCAGGCTCAAAAATCTCCTCATCAATCTTTTTAACTTTCCCGTTTTCTACGAGGATATCGTACTTTCCCTCAAGACCTTGTGAGGGGTCTATTAGAAACCCTTTTTTGAGGAGTAGTTTTAACATCAAAAAATTTTATACAATAAAAACTTATGGGAAAACGGCTTTTTTTACTTATTCTCATGCCCGTCATACTCTTCGGTATGGCTGAACCTACGGGGGTTCCTCCGGAAATAAAAGGTATAAACGTGGTCGTTATAGACAAGAATGGTGTTAAACACAATCTTCGGAGTCCCATCTGCGACGGAGAATCTTATCTAAAGGTTAAAAAGGGAACCTTGGAATACTCAATCTCCTTAAGAAATATAAAAAAAATAGTGGTTAAAAGGGTTAAAGGGGATAACGTTGAGCTTGTGATAGAAACGAAAGACGGTAAGTCGGATACCTTTACCACTTCCGCTTACACCTTGTGCGCTATGCAGTCTAACCTCGGAAACGTTTCCTTTAACTTGAAAGATGTAAAAGAAATCATCTTTCAGGGAGCGGAAAAATGAGAAAAATAATAATGCTCTTTGCGATTGTTTTAGTATTTTTTACAGGATTTATTCTCGGACAAACCAACCAAAAGGACGGAAAAGGAGATTATTATTACCTGAAGCTGTTTACCAAGGCTTTGAATATAGTTGAAGAGAACTACGTTGAGCCTGTTTCTTTGAAGAAGCTCATTTACGGTGCTATAGATGGAATGGTTTCTTCTTTGGACCCCTTTTCTGACTTCTTCACTCCGGAGGAGTATAAGGAATTCCTCTCAGAAACGGAAGGAGAGTTCGGGGGCGTGGGAATAGAAATTACCATGGAAAAGGGAAGACCCGTAGTTGTCGCTCCCATTGAGGGAACACCCGCGTGGAAGGCCGGACTCCGTCCCGGGGATATCATAATCGCCATAAACGGTGAAGACACCTTTAATATGTCTCTCATAGATGTTGTTAAGAAAATTAGGGGCAAACCCGGAACGAAGGTGAAACTCACAATTTTAAGAAAAGGTGAGGGAAAACCCATAGAAGTTGAAATTGTAAGAGCTATCATTAAAGTTCCGAGCGTTAAATACGTAAACTATAAAGGAATAGGATACATAAAGATTTCCCAGTTCACCCACGGAACCGCTAAGAACTTAGAGAAAGCTATTAAGGAGCTCCAGAAGCAGAACGTTAAAGGCTTCATAATAGACCTCAGGAACGATCCGGGAGGACTGCTATCGGAAGCTGTAGCCGTAGGAGACCTCTTTATACCTGAAGGAAAGCTAATAGTTTATACGAAGGGGAGAAGAGGAGAACTCCACAAATACTACGCTGAAAGAGAACCCTTAATCAAGAACAAGCCTATAGTAGTTCTTGTAAATAAAGGATCTGCAAGCGCTTCGGAGATAGTTTCGGGGGCTCTGCAGGATTACAAGCTCGCTACACTGGTGGGAGAAAAGACCTTCGGTAAGGCTTCCGTTCAAAACCTCATTCCTCTTGAGGGCGGCTCGGCTATAAAGCTGACGATAGCCTACTACTACACTCCGAAGGGAAGGCTCATTCACAAGAAGGGAATAGAACCCGACGTGAAGGTTCCGATGGACGAAAAAACGTGGAAGAAACTCTTTGATACGATAAGAAAGCTCAGGTTTGAAGGACACACTGAGAAGGTAATCCTTCTTCCCGATATAGACGTTCAACTGAGGAAAGCCATTGAAATTATAGAGAAAAGGGAAGAACTTAAGAATGCGGCATGATAACCTTAGCAGTGGAAACCTCCTGCGACGAGACAGCCTTAGCGATATACGATACAGAAAAGGGCGTCATAGGGGACATTCTCCTCTCTCAGGCTAAGGTTCACTCCCCCTTCGGGGGGGTGGTTCCGGAGCTTTCCGCACGGGAGCACACGAGAAACATCCTTCCCCTGTTTGATAGACTTTTGAAGGATACAGGCTTTGACTTGAATAATGTAGATTTTATCTCCTTTACACTTACTCCCGGACTCATCCTCTCTCTCGTCGTAGGTGTGGCTTTTGCTAAAGCCTTGGCTTACCAGCTAAACAAGCCTCTCGTTCCGGTGCACCACTTAGAGGGTCATATATACTCCGTATTCCTCGAGAAAAAGGTAGAATACCCCTTTTTGGCTCTAGTAGTCTCGGGGGGACACACCGACTTTTATCTGGTTGAAGATTTTAGTCGGTACAAGTTTTTAGGGGGAACTTTGGACGACGCGGTGGGAGAGGCTTACGACAAGGTCGCCAAGATGCTGGGTCTCGGATACCCCGGAGGTCCCATAATTGATAGGTTAGCAAGACAGGGAAAACCTGTTTACGAGCTTCCTAAACCTCTGCTCACCGACCCGGGCTTTAACTTCTCCTTCAGCGGGCTAAAGACTGCGGTTTTAAATCTCATAAAAAAGGAGAAGGATGTTAAACCCGAGGATGTGGCGGCGTCTTTCCAGGAAACCGTTATGGAAATACTCCTAAAGAAAACCTTGAGAGCTATAAAGGAAACGGGGATAAAGCGTTTGGTGGTGGTGGGTGGCGTTTCTGCAAACAGCAGGCTACGGGAGGTCTTTAATGAAGCTTCCGAGAAACACGGATTCGAGCTCTACATTCCCCATCCGAGGCTTTCTACGGACAACGCTCTCATGATAGCTTACGCGGGAGCTGAAAGGTTCAAAAGGGGAATAACCGCTCCCTTGGATATTAATCCTCAGCCTAACATCCCCCTTGAGGAGTTCGGAAGGGTCTGGGGCTAATCAGGTAAACTCCCTCTTGTAGTTAAGAGATGCCTTTATGAAGGAAACAAATAAGGGATGGGGAGAGAAGGGTTTGCTCTTAAACTCGGGGTGAAACTGGCAACCTAAGTACCACATATGGTTTTTTAGCTCCATTATCTCAACTAAGTTTCCATCGGGAGATAGTCCGGAGAAAACTACTCCCTTTTCTTCAAAATCTTTACGGAAGACGTTGTTAAACTCGTAGCGGTGTCTGTGCCTTTCGTATATTAAGTCTTTCTGGTATATCCTATGGGCGAGAGTACCCTCCTTTATTTTACAGGGGTATGCTCCGAGACGCATAGTTCCACCGAGCTTATCAATCTTCTTTTGTTCTTCCATTATGTCTATAACGGGATAAGGGGTCTCCGGGTCAAACTCGGTCGAATTTGCCCTGAGAAGTCCTAAGACGTTCCTGGCAAATTCTATAGCCATCAGTTGCATACCGAGACATATACCGAAGGTGGGTATGTTGTTCTCCCTTCCGAATTGGAGAGCCTCTATCTTTCCTTTTATTCCCCTCTCCCCGAATCCTCCCGGAACAAGGATACCGTGAACATCCTCTTGGAGCTCTAAAATATCCAGCTTCTCAGAATTCTTTAAAAGAATATTTACTTTTACACGGTTAGCGATTCCTCCATGCGTGAGGGCTTCTAAGACGCTCTTGTAGGCGTCTTTTAACTCTACGTACTTCCCAACGAGGGCGATATTCACCTCGTCGGTCGGATTTCTGAGAACGTTTATAATCTTTTTCCACTTTCCGAGAGAAATTTCCCTATGTTCAAGCTGAAGCTTGTCTGCCAATATTCTATCAAGACCTTGCTCCTTTAACTTTATAGGCACTTCATAAGCGTAATCAAGGTCGGGAGCTGAAATTACAGCCTCCTCCTCTACGTTGGTAAATAACGCTATCTTTGACTTGATACCTTTGGGGAGGTCGCGGTCAGCCCTGCAGATAATTATGTCAGGCTGTATTCCTATGGCTCTCAGCTCCTTTACCGAGTGCTGGGTGGGCTTCGTTTTTAACTCACCCGCGGTTCTCAGGTAAGGAACGTAAGTTAAGTGAATAAAAAGGTAGTTTGGTTTCCCGATCTCTTGGGAGAACTGCCGGACAGCTTCTAAAAAGGGTAATCCCTCTATGTCTCCTACGGTACCTCCAATTTCTACGATGGCTATGTCGCAGTCCTTTGCAACTTTTCGAATGGATTCTTTTATTTCCTCCGTAACGTGGGGAATTACCTGAACGGTAGCTCCGAGGTAATCTCCCCTTCTTTCTTTCGTAATTACATTAAAGTAAACTCTTCCTGCGGTTACGTTGTTATCTCTGGTCATGGTGGCGTTCGTGAAACGCTCGTAGTGTCCAAGATCCAGGTCTGTTTCCGCTCCGTCCTCGGTGACGTAAACCTCTCCGTGCTGATAGGGATTCATAGTTCCCGCATCGACGTTGAGGTAGGGGTCGAACTTTTGTAAAGTTACTTTGTAACCCATTTCCTCAAGGATCGATGCGATTGAGGCGGAGGTTATTCCCTTTCCGAGGGAGGAGAGAACACCACCAGTTATGAAGATAAACTTAGCCATGTAAGAAAATTTTATTAAAAATTAAGGACTGCCCGAAGGACGGTATAGTTCATAAAAGAGCTAAAGACTTGAAAATTTATTTCATATGAGACCATAGTTTATTTCTGTAAAAGCTAAATTAGAAGACGCAATTAGTTAACAGAGTTCTATCCCTCAGAATCAGCAGAAAAGAGAGAAAACAAAAAGTCAGAAAACTCCTCTTGAACTTAGCTCACTTCAAAAACTTACTTATTTTGTTTATCCGCAAATACAAAGAGCTTTATAGTTTCGGGGAAAGAGCTAAAAGCGTTCAACCAAAGGTTTAACAAAGAGAGAGCAAAACTAAGGTCTCAGATAGATTATCTGAAAAACGAAATAAAAAG
>WFPV01000140.1 GCA_015487405.1 Aquifex sp.
CTTTTTATTTCGTTTTTCAGATAATCTATCTGAGACCTTAGTTTTGCTCTCTCTTTGTTAAACCTTTGGTTGAACGCTTTTAGCTCTTTCCCCGAAACTATAAAGCTCTTTGTATTTGCGGATAAACAAAATAAGTAAGTTTTTGAAGTGAACGAGAACGCCAAGTTTAGACATTGGAGGAAAGGTATTTAATGAAAATGAAGGAAACGGGCCAAGACCAGACAGTTTCATATTTAGCATTGTGAGAAAAACGCCTGTAAAAGCTTTTCATCCTATGCTTTATGTGTCTAAAAAACCTCATTTCTACTGATACTTCCTAGGAATTTAGCCAATGAATGCCACCACAGCCTTACCGCCTCAGGACTAACTTCTATTCCCATTGTTTGCTTTAGAACTTTTGCTACCTTTCTAAAGGACAAACCGTTAAAATACATAACTACAGCTATTGCTTTTACTTTCGCTTGTATCCTCTTTCTCTTTTCTATCTTTTTAAAGCACTCTTCTAACTTCCCAATCAGCCCATATTTCTATTTTCCTATCCCTTATCTTGGCATTCTCACTACGAGCATAATAATGACTTGGGCTATTTGGATGATTGAAGTGATTCAGGAGACAGCGGGTTCTTTGATTAATTAAAAGAAGGAAAGGGAACAGGACTAAAGGAGACAATCCTGTCCCATCTTTCTTGCAAGTTCGCAGAGTCTTTGGATCCTCTTTTCTGTGGAGGGGTGAGTTGATAAAAGCTCAAGCAATCCACCACCCTTTAGAGGGTTCTCTATAAACAGGTGAGCGGTTCCGGGATTAACATTAGCGGGAACTTGCATAGCGTATTCTTCAATCTTCTTTAAAGCCCTCGCAAGGGCTACAGGGCATCCACAAATCTTAGCTCCTGTTTCGTCCGCAAGGTATTCCCTTGAACGGGAAATAGCAAGCTGGATAATTGTAGCAATTATAGGAACAATGAAAATCATAAGAACTGCACCTATAGTTTCTGCTATTCCTCCACCTTCGCCTTCCTCATTGTTGTTGTTGTTGTTCAATCCTCCGAAGAACAGAGCCCACTGAGCCATGTTTGCGAGAAATCCGATAGCTCCCGCAATAGTTGCGGCTATGGTAGCCACTAAAACGTCTCTGTTCTTTATGTGAGCAAGCTCGTGGGCAAGAACACCTTTCAGTTCTTCAGGGTCTAGTATTTCAAGAATTCCCCTCGTTACCGCGACTGCGGCGTGTCCGGGTCCCCTTCCAGTCGCAAAGGCGTTAGGCTGTTCCATTGGAACGAGGTATATGCGAGGTTTTGGCATGTTAGCCCTTTGGGCGAGCTCCGCCACCATATCGTGAAGCCAGGGAGCTTCCTCGTAAGGTATTTCACGAGCTCCATACATGGAAAGAACTATCTTGTCGGAAAACCAGTAGCTCATAAAGTTCATAATCCCTGCAATAATCAGTGCTATAAGCATTCCCACCTGACCACCGATAATTCCACCTATTGCCATTAATAGCCCAGTTAAAAGACCAAGCAGTATCACCGTTCTTATCGCCCAACTCATACTACCACCTCCTAACTTGTAAAAAGAATTATATAAAGACCGCGAAGCGGTATCCTGATAAAGGCCATAAAAATCTGTTAAAAACTGTAGCCGAACATACGGACGTATTCGGGTCTTCTTCGCCAGTCGGGAATGACCTTCACCCAGAGCTCCAAGTAAACGGGCCTTCCCAGCATAAGCTCAAGCTCCTCCCTCGCCCTCTTACCAATTTCCTTTAGTCTTTGCCCTTTTTTCCCAATGATTATGGGCTTTAGGTTTTCCCTATCAACGATTATCTCTCCCCTTATTACGAGCATGTTCGGATTCTTATCTCCCGGTTTTATTTCGTCTATCTTTACCGCTATAGATGTGGGAACCTCCTCACGGGTGAGCATCATAGCCTTTTCCCTGACAATTTCCGCGGCAAGGAGCCTAAGAGGTAGATCCGTGACCATATCCTCGGGAAATAGCGGTTCACCTTCAGGAAGGTATTTAAGTATCGTCTTTATGAGCTCTTTCAGATTCGCTCCCTTCAGGGCACTTATCGGCACTATCTCGGTAAGTTCAGGATGTTTCTTGTGAATTTCCTCAATAAGGGGAAGAACCATCTTAGCGGGTCCGAGTTTGTCTATCTTGTTTATCACCACTATGACGGGCTTCCCGAGGGGTTTTATGTAGTTTTGATAAATCTCTTCGTCTCTGGGTCTCCACCCCTCCGTTGCGTCAATCATAAAAAGAATTACATCGGCTTCCTCTAAGGACTGCTTGGCGGTCTCTATCATAGAGTGTCCGAGGACATCGCTCTTCTTGGGGTCGTATATTCCGGGAGTGTCTAGGAAAATTATCTGAGCCTTTTCGGGCTCTTCAAGGTTTTTGACTCCGAGCACCCTCATACGGGTAGTACCCGCTTTGGGAGAGATAATAGAAACTTTCGTTCCAAGTAGATTGTTCAAAAGTGTAGACTTTCCTACGTTAGGTTTTCCTACTATGGCAACGTATCCGACTTTCATAACGCTCTCATAACCTCCATAAATCAATAATATAGTTTTCTCGTCGGTTCTTACCCAAATAGATGATAGTAGGTAAAAAGAGCGAGAGCATAATGGAGAGAGCGAAAAGACCGGAAGAAGGCTTTAGTCCTTCGCTTAAATGCTGCTAACTTGTCCCTTAGCTTGGAATGCAAAGCTTCGTTTCTATTGACTC
>WFPV01000141.1 GCA_015487405.1 Aquifex sp.
ATCGTGGAATATAAGCTTCCCGCAGCCTTTACACTCGTAAAGGACACAACCTTTTTCTTCCAGAAACTCTTTTAACTCTTTATCCTCAGGAAGTTCCTCCAGCTCAAAGACGTTCTTCAGAAACTCCTTCTGTTTTTCAGAAAACTCTTTTATCAGCATATTATAAATATAAAATTTTCCTACATCAAGAAAGAAAAAGCCCCGAAAGGGGCTTTTTAGTCTTGGATAAGAATTACTCTCGCGTTTAGCGGTTGAACTGGTCTGTTTGTATCTCCTCCTGTAAGCTTTCTGAACTTCTCTATCTGCTCCTTGGATAGCTCGGCTTTGTGAACCATCACTATCCATCTAACTCCTTCGGTACAAGGAGGAGTTGTGAGTGAACCTGAATATCTGTAATACTTCTTGTCTTTGGGAAGCAAATCATAGGCGTTTATTTTTTCAGGTAATTTAGCTTCCTTTCCGGGTTCGGAAGGAACGTGTTTCCAGATTTCCTTTATAACCGGGTTTTCTTTACCTTCTTTAAATAGAATTCCTATAACTGCCAGATTTCCGTCCTCATCTGCATGGACTAAGTGGACTTCGAATGGATAGTGTTTTCCGTTAATAGTGTGTTCACTGGGAGAGTGGAAATGAAATTGTTTGAGCTCGAACTTAATACCGTCAATTACCACATAGCTACCACTCTCGTAGAAAACCTTAACGGTTTTACCAAGATTTTTTACTGCATAAGCACCGGGTTTGTAATGAATTTCAAGCTCCTTTAATTCTGCTTCAACTACTCGTTTGATATCTACGGGTGACTGATTCTTTCCTATCTTGCACATAATATACCCGGGCTTAAGGTCTCCCCAATGTTCGGGACCATTCTCTCCGTGATAGCTCCAGTCACTTCCTTCACCTGCAAAGGTTATACCTACCAAAAGGGATAGTATGAGAACCTTTCCTTTCATCTTTCCTACCTCCTTCTACCATAGAAAATTTTTTTAGTTAATTTTAATTATCCTCTTACTTTTTTTCCAAATATTAGATAGGCTGTGTGAGCTACCATCTGGTCCTCGGGTCTAAAGCGTTCAGAAATGGTTTTGTAATGTCTTTGTAGTATCTCTACAACCTCCACATCTCCGAACATATCTCCGATACTTTCTAAGAGCTTTATCACTTGGTTCGCAGTAGGGAGGAGGAAACCTACGCTCGCACCGTTCTTAAGACTTTTGTAAACCTTTTCTAAGTAATGCCAGGGTTCTCTCACATCAACGAAGGCGGAATCAAAGAACTCCTCGGGCACATCCGCTTTTCCAAAGTCCTCGTTGTGGGAGCAGACGTTAGCTCCCAGTCCGAAGCGTCTGAAGTTCTTTAATGCGGTTTTGTAAAACTCCTCTACACTTTCGTAGGTCCAGACCTCTCCCGCGAGCTGGGAAAGAACCGCACACAGCGCTCCGCTTCCTGTCCCGAACTCCAAAACCTTGTCCGTTTTCCTTATCCCGAGCTTGAAGGCTATATAAAAGGCATCCTTAGGATAAATTATCTGAGTTTTTCTTTCAAATCCGAGGAGTATTATCTCCTCAAGGTCGGGTTTGAAAACCTCAAACTTTCCTATTCTTGCTCCGTAAGGCTTTCCTATTACCTCGTCAAACTTTAAAACTTCCTTTCTTACGTTTAGAGCGTGTCCTTTTAGGAGCTTTTTTAAGAACTTCTTTTCTTCAAACCTTATTAAGGCGTACTCGCCTTCCTTAAAATAGCTCATCGGAGAATATCTTTTCCGGAATTTCCGTCTTTATTATTCCCCTTTCCTTTCCGAGCCTTAAAAGGAGTCTCACCGCTTCCCTTCCTTCTTCGCCGTAGTCTACGGTTCTTTCATTTACATACATACTGACAAACTTCTGGGTTCTTTCGGGGTCCTCGCTGAGGTCTCTGGCGTAGTTTATTGCGTAAGTTAAAGCCTTTTCACGCTCTTTCAGAGCGTACTCAACACTCTCCCTCATGAGTTTTTCTATCATCTTTATGAGCTCCTTTCCGAGGTCTTTTCTGACGACGTTGCATCCCAAGGGAAGTGGGAGTCCATATTTTTCTTTCCACCACTCTCCGAGGTCAACGATTTTTTTAAGTCCGTAATCTTTGTAGGAGAGCTGTCCCTCGTGGATTACGAGTCCTGCATCCACTTTGCCTTCCAAGACGGCATTTATTATCTGGTCAAAGGGGATAACTATGTGTTCAAATTCTGGCTCGTAGAGTTTTAACGTCAAGAATGCGGTGGTCAGCTCTCCCGGAACGGCTATCTTTTTGCCTTTTAAAGAGCTAAGCTCTTCCTTAGCAACTACTATAGGTCCGTATCCCTCTCCGACGCTTCCTCCGCTCGGGAGAACAGCATACTTGTCCGCAACGTAAGGGTAGGCGTGGAAGGATATGGCGGAAACTTCATAGGTTCCTTTTAGGGCTTCCCTGTTTAGGGTTTCTATGTCTGCGAGTACGTGTTCAATCTCAAGACCTTCGGTGTCTATAAGACCTTTCACAAGAGGGTAAAACATGAAGGCATCGTCGGAATCGGGACTGTGGGCGATTCTAATCTTTACAGCCATAGTTATAAGATTATAAGGGAGTGAGAAGGAGGTAAAGTATAAAGGATGTTAGAACTCCCCCCACGAGGTCGTCCGCCATCACTCCCAGTCCTCCGGGGAACTTCTCAAAGAGGTTAACGGGAAAGGGTTTGAAGATGTCTATCACTCTGAAAAGTATAAAAGCTAAGATTATGGTCTTGTAAGAAGGCTCAATAAATAAGAAGCTTGCCATGTAACCGACTATTTCGTCTATTACAACCTCTTCGGGGTCGGGGTTTCCCGTTCTCTGAACCATCGCTTCTGCGGATATCCATCCAAGGAAGAAGAGAACTACTATCGCCCCAAGAAGCAACTTGTTTTCTATGGATAGAAAAAGGACTAAGGGAACTCCTACAAGTGTTCCGAGGGTTCCGGGAGCAAAGGGTATCTTTCCTACGTAAAATCCCGTGGCTATAAGTTCCGCAAGCATTTAAGCTAATAATAGCATAGGGATGTTGAGGAGTTATATTTTCTATCGGTTTATTCGTCTTACTTTTTTAACTGCCTTTGTTCTTTCGCTTATACTTCTTAGCCTTCAGCTTTCAAGGCTTAGCTCTGTTCTGATGGGGCTTCCGTTAGAGGACGTAATCGGGTTTATCTTGCTCTGGGTTGTTTTCTACACTTACTTTTTCCTTCCTGACGGTGTTATTCTTGCCACCGCAGGTATCTTAATGAACTTTAAAGAGAATAGACTTCTTCACGTTTTTTACTCCTTTCGGATTTCTAACCTAAAACTTTTTTCCTTTTTTCTTACGGGTTTTTTGGTTGTTTTTCTAATTCTTGGCGGGTTTTCCCGAACGCTAATAGAGGAAAAAGTTGCCTTTGTCAGGAAAAATTTGATTTTTAAGTATCAGGACAAGCTATTCAGTGAGCTTCCTGTTAATACTTTCGTCCGCTTTGGGGGAATGGTGGTTCACGTTCAAGAGAAGAAAGGGAACGAGCTTAGGGGGGTTTTCTTCAAGTTCGGAGACCTTATAATCTTGGCGGAAAGTTTGAGATATGAAGGACGCGGGGTTTTCGTGTTTAAAAAGGGAACGGTTTTCACGGAAGAAGAGGGGAAGCCTCTCATTTTGAAGTTCAAAGAATACACGCTGAACGTGAGACAGTTCTATAAAAAGGATCTTCGAAAAAATAAGGTTAGGGAAAGCATCATGGTGAACTACGTAAATACTGTGGTTTCTATTCCTTTATTTTTATTAAGCTTTTGGTTCTGTTTGTTTAGGTGCTCTCGCGTCACGCGTTTTTACCTTTTTGTAGTCCTAGGAATTATTCTTCATCAGCTAATTATTTTTTTGGTAAAGACAGTGTTTTGAATTAGGAATTAAAATACAAGGCTAATTCTTCAAGCACCCAATATCTCTATTCTCCTTAACTTTATTCTCCTTAACTTTATCTCGGCATTTTCCCAAAACTATTGTCCTTCTGAGTAAAAAATACTTTCCTACTCAGGAGTTTACTTTAATAGCTCTATTAAAGTAGTAGCACTAGAATGTTAAGGTTTTTATCATGTTAGCCCTAACCATTGCCGGTTTTGACAACAGCGGGGGGGCGGGAGTTCTCGCGGATATAAAAACTTTTCATAGGCTCGGAGTTTACGGAGTTGCTGTAGTTACCGCCCTTGCAATTCAGAACTCTCAAAGAGTTTACGAAGTGTTCCCAGTTTCGGCAAATAAAGTGGAAAAACAGCTTAAGGTTTTGTTAGAAGACTTTGAGATTAAGGGAGTAAAAACCGGAATGCTCACAAACGGGGAAATCGTTGAAGTAGTTTACCGAAACTTAAAAAACTTAGACGCACCTCTCGTTATAGACCCTGTTCTCAAATCCAAATCCGGTAAAGATTTGCTGGACGCCGAAGGCGTATCTAAGTTAAAAGAAAAGTTAATAAAGCTCGCTTACTTGATTACTCCGAACGTTCCCGAAGCTGAAGCTCTCTGCGGGGAAAGGATAGAAAACTTAGAAGACGTAAAAAGGTGTGCAAAATTAATTCATTTACTCGGTGCAAAGAACGTTCTCATAAAAGGGGGACACCTAAGAGGTGAAAGGGCTACCGATGTTCTGTTTGACGGAAAGGAGTTTTTCTTCTTTGAAAGCAAAAAGGTAGGAAGGTCTCCGAGAGGAACGGGGTGTGTTTTTTCCTCAGCTATCCTGTCTTATCTTATAAAGGGCGAGTCTCTTGTTGATGCTGTAAAAAAAGCTAAGGACTTTATAACCGAAGCTATAAAGAACAGCCAGAAACTTGGAAAGGGCTATCCGCTCATGATTTTCTGAAGGAGCTCCTTTGTTTTCTGCAGAAGTGTTTTGTCTATAAGGCAGTATCTCTCAGGACAGGTGTTCGGAAAGCAGGGAGAGCATTCAAGGTTTAAGCTTACCTGAAAGACCTTTCTTCCTATAGGTTTCCAAACTATAGGGTCCGTGGGTCCGTAGATGACTACGGAGGGAACTCCTACGTAAGAGGCAAGGTGCGATATCCCGCTGTCCAGTCCTATATAGAGTTTTGCAGTTTTTAGGGCTTTTGCTATCCAAATAGGGGAGAGGGAAAATACAGAGGGCTTTAGTGTCTCCTTCAGGTGCTCCTCCGCCTCTCCCAGTAAAAAAATACTCTCCACGCCGAAGG
>WFPV01000142.1 GCA_015487405.1 Aquifex sp.
ATAAGAGTAGGAGCGAAGCTCCTGAGACTAAGGTTTTATGAGGATTTAAAGGTATTGTTTGTTAAGCTTTGCAATCCGAGGAGATTAAAGTTGATGGAGTTATTATATGAAGTATCCACCGAGTCCCTGATACTGGGGATAGGTGGTAGGTAGGCGGGAAAGAAGTATTCCCGCTGGGTGGACGGAGAAAGGGTTTTTGCTATCTAATGAAATATTTTTTCAATTTTTTACTGTTTCTCCGTTCCTCTAAGAATCAAGCCTCTAAAATAGCTCCCTTTGAGGCGGAGGTTACCAGTTTTGCGTAACGTCTTAGCCAGGGGCTCTTTATCTCTTTTTGGAAGGGTTTGAAGTTCTTCATCCTCCTCTCAAATTCTTCCTCAGAGATGAGGAGCTCAATTCTGCGATTTGGAATGTCTATGAGTATCTCGTCTCCGTCCTGAACTATTCCTATGGGTCCTCCGGCTGCCGCTTCGGGAGAAACGTGTCCTACACAAGCTCCCCGCGTTCCGCCCGAGAACCTTCCGTCGGTGATAAGTGCCACTTTGTCCCCCAGGCCCATTCCCATTATCGCGGAAGTGGGGGAGAGCATCTCCCTCATTCCGGGACCGCCTTTCGGTCCCTCATACCTTATCACTACGACGTGTCCGGGTTTTACCTTTCCTCCAAGGATTCCCTGTATGGCTTCTTCCTCAGAGTTAAAGCATATTGCCTTTCCTTTGAAGGTGAGCATCTTGGGGTCCACTCCCGCAGTCTTAACGACGGCTCCCTCGGGTGCGAGGTTTCCAAAGAGTATGGCTATTCCACCGTCGTGGGAATATGGGTTATCCAAGGTCCTCACAACCTCTCCATCCGCATCTGGAGCTTCTTGTGCTATTTCCCTGAGCGTCTTTCCACTCACGGTAATCCTGTCAAGGTGAAGGAGTCCCTCTTTCTTAGAGAGCTCTTTAATTATAGTTGGAATTCCCCCAACGCGGTCTAAGTCCTCTATGTGGTAGTGAGATGCGGGGGAAATCTTACATATAGTCGGGGTTCTCTTTGATATCTCATTTATCTTTGCAAGGTCATAATTTATTCCCGCTTCCCGAGCTATCGCAAGCAGGTGGAGTATGGTGTTGGAAGAGCCTCCCATAGCTATGTCCACGGTAAAGGCATCGTCCAAAGCCTCTTCAGTAACTATGTCCCTCGGCTTTATATCTTTTTCAAGGAGGTCAAAGAGAGCCTTTACCGCCTGTTTTGCAAGAAGCTCACGTCTTGGGTCTATGGCGAGAATCGTTCCGTTTCCGGGGAGTGCGAGTCCCAGAACCTCGGTGAGGCAGTTCATGGAGTTTGCGGTGAACATTCCCGAGCAGCTTCCGCAGGTGGGACAAGCTGAGGCTTCTATCACCTTAAGCTCTTGCTCTGTTATCTCCCCTTTCTTAACCTTTCCTATCCCTTCAAATACGGAGATTAGGTCTACCTTCTCACCGTTTACCTCCCCTGCGAGCATGGGTCCACCGCTTATGAAAACGGTGGGAACGTTTACCCTGAGTGCTCCCATCAGCATACCGGGAACTATCTTGTCGCAGTTGGGAATGCAGATGAGTGCGTCGAGCTGGTGAGCGTTCACCACCGTCTCTATGCTGTCAGCTATTAGCTCTCTTGAAGGGAGGGAGTAGTGCATTCCCTCGTGTCCCATCGCTATCCCGTCGTCTACACCTATAACGTTGAACTCTATGGGAACTCCCCCGAGCCTTCTTACCTCTTCCTTTATTGGCTCTACGAACTCCCTCAGGTGAACGTGCCCGGGAATTATATCTATGTAAGAGTTGGCTATCCCTATGAGGGGTTTGTCAAAGTCTTCGTCCGTAAGACCGCAAGCCCTCAAAAGAGCCCTGTGGGGAGCTCTCTCTATTCCCTTCTTTACTTTATCGCTCCTAAACTTCATAATGTAAAAGCTTAAGAAGGAGAATATTCTTCGTCAAGGAATTTGGCTGGTAAAGATATATAATTATTAATTAGTGTAGGCGACGTGGCCGAGTGGTCAGGCGGGGGACTGCAAATCCCCTTTACGGCGGTTCGAATCCGCCCGTCGCCTCCATATATATGATTTTTCTCTTATAGAAAATAACTTTTATCCTTTAAAATACTTGTCATGTTGTTAATTCCCTTTATTCCCCTGATAGCAGTTCTTATAAATATCTGGGTAAAAGACAGGTTCAGAGCGGC
>WFPV01000143.1 GCA_015487405.1 Aquifex sp.
GCCCCTCCGCTCACCATAAACTTTATGTTTCCACCGAAGGTATCGTGAATCTTCTTAAAAACAAGTCTCCTGAGCCTCTCGTTCTCTACCTTTTGCATAACCTTGTGGAGGAAACGGGCGACTGCGTTCCTGTTTATCTCCTCCATTATCCGTCTGTAGAAGAGCTGGAAAAGCCGCGGAACTCCCACGAGAAAGGAAATTCTGTATCTCTTTAGCTTGTCCAAGATATCTTCGGGAGTTAGCTTGTCCAAGAACACTACAGTGGCTCCGAGATACAGGGGAAGCAGCAATGTCGTCATAAAGGGATAAGTGTGGTGGTAGGGAAGCAGAGCCAGAACCGAGTCTTCCTTGGAGGCGAGTCCCACCTTTTCTACGCCCCTGACGTTGGAGAAAAGGTTTCCGAAGGTAAGCATTACGCCTTTCGGCGTTCCCGTAGTTCCCGAGGTGTAGGGGAGCAGGGCAACGTCATCAAGCTCCCTGTGAATCTCCCCTTCCCAGGGAGAGGGAGGGATAAATTTATCAAAATTTATTATTTCTATATTTTTATTACCTGCGGTAGCTTTTAGGAGATTTCCCTCGGTCTCGTTTGAGCAGAAGATTATTCTCGGCTCTGCGTCCTTTACGATGTGCTCAATCTCGGAAGGAGTAGACATAAAGTCTATGGGAACTACTATTCCTCCCCTCTTCCACGTTCCGAAGAGTGCGTAGACCCATTCCGGTCTGTTTTCGGAGATAATGGCTACTCTATCGTCGGGAATTATATCTATCGCATGGGCAAAAGATTTTACGTTTTCAATTAGCTCCGCGTAGCTTATCTCTTTTCCTTTGTAAATTAACGCGGTTTTCCCGTGGTCCTTTAAAAATTCCATTATGGAAATCTTAAGTTTTTTCCTTATTTATGTAAATAATTATTTCCACCCTGTTGTTGCGATGCATCAATATACTCTGCCTCCAGGTATAGAGGGGATGAGTGTCTCCGTAAGCGACGGCGGTGAGCTTGTTTTTGGGAAATCCGAAGGAGATTAAGGTTCTTACCACCTCTGTAGCCCTTCTTCCCGAGAGCTCCCAGAGGTCTTTAACTCCCTTGCGTTTTATCTCCTCAACGGGGCTCGTGTGTCCCTCCACACGAACGCGGGAAATCTTGTCCTCTATGCTTATCAGGACGGGAAAAATCTCCTTGAGGGCTTTAAAGCCTTTATCAGTCAGTTTGTAATCCCCCTCCTTAAAGATAATGTGGTTAAATAGTCTGAGCTTTACGTATTCCTCCGAAACTACCACCTGATAAGCCCAAGGAGGGAGAGCCTTCTGAATTCTCTTCTTTATCTTAACCGCGTAGTTCTTGGGATAGTTTACGGGCTCAACTATGGAGGTTCTCTTAGGATAGAGCTCCGGATTCTTCCTAAAGTAGGATAGGAACTTCTCAAGGGCGGGAATCTCCAAGGTTGACATGGCGTATAGGAGAATGAAGAAGGTGAGAAGCAGGGACATCAAGTCTGAGAAGCTGGTGAGCCAGGCAGGCGGCTTTGGACACTCCTCTTTCTTTTTAAAAGCCATAGTTCTACCTCACGGTATTAGCTTTATGCAGAACTCAACCCTTCTGTTTTTCATCCTTCCCTGGGGAGTGTTGTTGTCCGCTATAGGTCTCGTATCCGCGTAGCCGACAGCCGAGAGCTTCTCTTTCGGATAACCGCAGGTATCTTCAAAAATCCTGAGAACCGCCACAGCCCTCGCGAGGGAGAGCTCCCAGTTTGAGGGATAAAGGGGTGTGGAAATCGGTCTGTTGTCGGTGTGTCCCTCTATTTCTATAGGCAAAGAAAAGGGCTTTAGTTTTAGACACATGTTCAGAACGAGTTCCTTAGATTGAGGAATAATCTCCGCACTCCCGGGGGGAAAGAACCTGTCGGTGTTCACTCTCACCCTCAGGCATTCTCCCGCAACGGCGTAATCGCTCCAGACTCCGTTTTTATAGAGCTCGTTCTTTATTTCTTGGAGCGTCTTTTTTAGCTCCTTATACTTTTCCACCTTGACGTGAAAGTTCTCCATAGGGACGTTTACACGCCTTCCCTCGGGAAGTGTCCCCTCTTCAAACACCACGGACTGAGCTCCAAAGGCACTAACGAGACCCTTCAAGACCTGATAAAACTTTTCCAGCGAGATGATACTCATAGAGTAAAGGAGAATGAAGAAGGTGAGGAGTAATGACATCAAGTCTCCAAAACTGGTGAGCCAAGCGGGCGGTTTTGGACACTCTTCCTTTTTCTTGGAAGCCATAGTTATACCTCTTCACCCACCTCTATGCCGAGCATAACAGCCACTTCCTGTTTTATGACGTTGGGATTCTCACCCTTTTGAATCTTTTCAATGGCTTCTATGTAAACGGTCTTTATGAGTATCTCCGTATCTTTAATCTTTTTAAGCTTGTTCGCAACGGGAATAGCGAAAGCGTTTGCCAGGATAGCTCCATACA
>WFPV01000144.1 GCA_015487405.1 Aquifex sp.
GTCCTGTGATGGTGCATTCTGAGGGGAATATCCTTTCCTTGTTTCATCGTTATCTTTCGTATCTTGTACCTATCACCGTTATCGAGCTTCGTTATGCTTCCAAAGGGAGTAAAAGCGGTGATATGTTCCTTTACACGCGGGTCGTTTTCTTTCTCTAAAATCTTCACTATATCCTTGACTTTTTGAGCATCATCCTTTCTTACTACGAGAGTTGCGTCCTCAGTCCCCACGACGATGCAGTCCTTTAATCCTATGCATGCTATAAGACCGCTGCCGCGTGAAAGGAGAAGGTCCCCTTCACTATCAAGTTCCTTAGCCTGTCCTATTATCGCATTTCCTTTCTCGTCGTGAGGAAGGTTATCGTAAACGGATTTCCAGGAACCCACATCGCTCCAGCCCATACTGACCTTTACAACCGCAAGCTTGGAGGTCTTCTCAAGAATCGCCTTGTCAAAGGGCTCTTCGGGAAACTCGTTAAATCTCTTAACGAATTCCTCGTATCTTTCCTTTATAGGCACCTGCGGAAGCAGGTCTTCAAAATCCTTAATAATTCTCTCTAAAGAGAAAAAGAAAATTCCACAGTTCCAGAGGTATTTCCCTTCGGATACGTACTTTTTGGCGAGCTCGTAATTGGGCTTTTCTTCAAACCTTTCAACCTCGTAGATGTTATCCGATAAATTCTTGGAGAGTTTGATGTATCCGTATCCCGTTTCGGGGTAGGAGGGTTCTTCTCCGAAGAGAACTATGTATCCATCCTTAACGAACTTCTCCGCTTTCTTTACACTTTCAATGAATACCTCTGGTTTTTTGATTAGGTGGTCTGACGGCAAAACCAGAACACTCTCGGAAGGAGGAGTCTCTAACTGCATCAATTTTTTCACACCGAGAGCTATAGCCGGAGCGGTGTTTCTCCCGGCAGGTTCTACTACTATGTTTACTTTTTCCTTTCCGAGTTCCTCAAGTTCGTTCCTCACAAGCCACTCGTATTTCTCCCCCGTAATGACGAAAATATCCGCTTCATCGACTAACCTTAAGGCTCTCTTTACCGTTTCCTGGAAAAGTGAATGCTGGGAAAAAAGCCTTATGAACTGCTTTGGAAAGTTTTCCCTTGAAAGAGGCCAAAGTCTTGTTCCCTTTCCCCCACCTAAAATAAGTGTTTTCATAAACTTGGATTTTACTAAAGGTAAAAGGATTAAGGAGGGGCTAAGAGCCCCTAAAAGGAAATTTTTAAACTCTTTGGAGAACTTCCTCGGGTTTGGGAAGCCAGGGCTCTATGCCTTGCTCTTTTGCCCAAGCTTGGGCGAATTCGTAAGCCGCCCTTGCGGTAGCTATGTTCTTTTCTATGAGTTCTAACTTCTTCTTGAACTTCCTTTCAATCGCAGAGTCAAGAGATGCCGTTCCTCCGGAAGCAACAAACTTCTTTAAGAACCTCGCTTTAATACCTTCCTCAATGCTTTCCATTCCCACTATTTGAGTAATTCCAAAGAAGGCTCCAATCATAGCCATGTTGGTGGCGAGCTCCGTTCCTGCGTGGTCTAAAGCAAACTTGGTAGCGGAGAAGTTGAATATCTTTACGTTTCTCTCTTCAAGGAACGCCTTGTCTTCTTCACTGAGCAGGTCTTCTTCCGCGTTTATTATGATGAGCCCGTTCTTCTTAATTCCAGAGTAGAAGGGCATGGTGTAGGATTTACCCATAGTGATAACTTGGGAGTGGAAGACCATTATTACATCGGGATATACCACCTCTCCCCTGTCGTATATAGGCTCTATTCCTATTCTGACGTAACTTTCGGAAGGAGCCATTCTCTTTTCAGCGCCGTAGAAGGGGTTAGAGACCGCGTAGTATCCTGCGTGGTCGGCGGCTGTAGCCATAATGTGAGCGGCGGAAACCGCACCCTGCCCTCCGATAGCGGGCATCCTCACATTAATCCTTCTTCTCACGGGCTGGCTCATAACAGACCCTCCTCTTTCTTCTTCTTGATTACTTCCTTAGCTTCATCGGTCATATACTCAAAGAACTTGAACCTTTCCTTATCTCTCTGTCTCATTTCCCAGAGACCTTGGTCGGAGTTGAGTCCTATCTCAAGGATACAGGGGGTGTAAAGGTGGATGTAAGTAGGTCCTACTTCTCTCGCGACGTATATAGCCTTCTTGACTACTTGCTCAACCTTCTTGGGGGAAGAAACCGTCAATCTTGCAACGTAGTGACATCCGGAGTCTATAGCGAGCTGCCACATGGGAACCTTATCCCACTGCTTTCCGCCGGGAGCCATCTTGAACTCCATTCCTCTGGGAGTAGCCCCACTGTCTTGTCCTCCGGTGTTTGCGTAAACTTCGTTGTCAAAGCATATGGTGGTTATCTTCTCCTGTCTGAAGAAGGATTGGAGTGTGCAGTCAAGTCCTATGTCTATGGTAGCTCCGTCTCCCGCAAGGACTACAACGTCCTTAACCTGGTCAGGGAATCTCCACTCTAAAACTCTCTTAATTCCGGACGCTACAGCGTTTTGGTTTCCAAAGAGTGAGTGAACGGTGTGAACCGCTATGTGGGGGAAAACGAGAGATGTGCATCCAGTAGAGTTAACGATTATGGTGTTTTCAGGGTCTGGTAGAGAAGCGAGTATGTATCTGAACGCCGCAGATTCGGGGCATCCCGCACATAGGGAGTGTTCTTCTATGAGCTCTTTGCTGTAAGGGAGGTCCATAACACCACGCTTAGGATTGCCCCAGGTAGCCTTCTCTTCAAGGTCAATAATTTCTTGAGGCATAAACTCTTTTAAATCTTCGTTAATTTTGTATATCTTAACTGACATGTTTCACCTCCTTGCCGATAATTCTTAGAACTTCTTGAACAATGAACTCAGGAGGCATGGTCATACCACCA
>WFPV01000145.1 GCA_015487405.1 Aquifex sp.
CTTGCTTATTCCCGTCTCCGTTCTTACTCTCTTGGAAGCCCTGAGGGCTTTCTCATAAACTCTGTTTAGAATCTTGCCTACGGTTTCAGACTCTTTCGCTATCTGATAAGCTTCCTTGAACTGAGCCACTATCTGGGGCTCTCCCACGACCATAGAATCCAAGGAGGAGGCTACCTTAAAGATGTGAAAAACTGCTTCGTCTCCCTTCTTAATGTAAAAATAGTTTTTTAAATTTTTGGGAAGCTTTTTTATTTCTAAAAGCTTTTCTATAACCTTCTCGGATACGTCTACTATGTTGTAACCGTAAACCTCAACTCTGTTGCAGGTAGAGAGGAGCATTATTTCCTCAACGGGAATTTCCCTTTTCAGGATGGGGAGTATCTTCCGGGTTTCCTCTCTGGAGCAGGCGAGTTTTTCCCTCACCTCTACGGGGGCTACTCTGAAGTTAACACCTACAACGAATAAATCTCCCATCAAGTAAATTATAATTTCGGGGATAAAATAATGAGTATGCTCATAAGGATACTGCTTCCCTTAATCCTTTTATTCCTTGCTTCTTGCGTTCAGAAGGCAAACATACACGAGGTTTTAGGAAAAAAGACCTTAACCGCTAAGCCTGTTCTCGTAGAGAACAAGAATATGGACGTAGCTCTCCAAAAGGTTGCCTTAAAAAAACTGGAAGAACAGATAAAGAATCCCCCCCTGGACGTAAAGTTAAAGTCTAAAGTTTTTAAGAGAGGAATAAACGTCCTCGTTGCTAAGGGGAGCCTTGAGGAGGTGAACGATTACGATTTTCTGTCGGAGAAATATAGAAACGTTGATGTTTTAATTGTTATGGAGCTTAAGTCCACGGAGTTTAACGAGAGAAAATATATTTCCCACGTTGAGGATGAGTTTGGAACCAAGTATTTCTGCGTTGAGAGGGAAGCGAGAGCGGTGGTTCTCTTCAACGTTCTAAATCCCAAAACTCACGAGGTATTCTTCGCAAAAACTTACAGAGGTTTAGATTACAAACGCTACTGCGACGAAAAAACTTACAAGCCGGAAAAACTCCCCAAAAAGGAGCTCATACTCCTGAAGGCTATAGAGAGGACCGTAGGGGCATTTATTAGAGATTTCTACTCAATCCTTTAAAATATTCTTATGCCGTTATTATTTAAGAAAATAAAGGATTTAAGGAATTACCTCAAGTCCATCAGGTGCGACAAAAAGGAGATAGGCTTCGTCCCCACTATGGGCTACCTCCACGAGGGGCACAGGGCACTCATAAGGATGGCGAGAAACCAGAATGATGTGGTCGTAGTAAGCATATTCGTAAATCCCACTCAGTTCGGGGAAGGGGAGGATTACGACAGGTATCCAAGAGACCTTGAAAGGGACCTCGCAATATGCGAGGAGGAGGGGGTGGACGTAGTCTTCGCACCGGAGGTGAGTGAGATTTATCCCAGGGGCTACAGAACGAAGGTATGCGTTGGTGAGCTTGGGAAACGCTTAGAGGGAGAGTTCAGACCGGGACACTTTGACGGGGTCGCCACCGTAGTGGTGAAGCTCTTCAACATAGTCCAGCCCCACAGGGCATACTTCGGAGAGAAGGATTATCAACAGCTCAAGATAATAGAGCAGGTGGTTGAGGATTTAAACATTCCCGTAGAGATAGTTCCCGTTCCAATCGTTAGGGAAAAAGACGGGCTTGCCTGCAGCTCAAGGAACGTTTACCTTTCCCCCGAGGAGAGGGAGAGCGCACTCTCCTTATACAAGTCCTTTTTATTGGCGGAGAAAATGATAAAGGCGGGAGAAAGGGACGCGGAGCGTATAAAGGAAGCCATAAAGACTTTCATACAGAAGCATCCCCACGTGAAGGGGATAGATTACGTGGAAATCACAGACGAGAACCTGAATCCTAAAAAGACTGTTGAGAAGGGTGATAGGATACTTTTAGCGGTCCGTGTAGGAAATACACGTCTCATAGACAACTGGAAGGTGGAGATTTGAGGAAGCGAATACTTTTTATGGGGACGCCCCTCTTTGCGGTTCCGAGCCTAAAAGCTCTTTATGAAAGGTTTGAAGTAATAGGAGTCGTCGCCCAGCCCGATAAGCCCGCAGGGAGGGGTCAGAAGCTCACTCCCCCTCCCACGAAGGTCCTGGCTCAGGAACTCGGCATTCCCGTCTTTCAACCCGAAAGAATAAAGGACTTCATACCGAAGGTCAAAGAATTAAATCCCGACTGTATAGTGGTGGTAGCTTACGGAAAGATTCTCCCGAAAGAGCTCATATACCTTCCCCCTTACGGAAGCGTAAACCTTCACGCCTCCCTGCTTCCCAAATACAGGGGAGCCGCTCCCATCCAGAGGGCTATAATGGCGGGGGAGAAGGAGACAGGAAACACGGTTATGCTCATAAACGAGAAGATGGACGCGGGAGACATCC
>WFPV01000146.1 GCA_015487405.1 Aquifex sp.
TATCAAAACTTTCATAAAAGACCCTCCCTATTTATTTTCTAACTTTTCGAGCATTTCATCAACAAGGTTTCTTGCTTTTTCTGTAGCTTCTTTCCCGAGTATCTTTTCAGTGTGGAGTAACACCTTTAGAGCCTTCAATCGCTTTACAAGTTCTAAGCGGAACAGAGCTTCACTTTCCGTTTTAGGTTTCTCCTCTTTAATTTCCACGGGGATAGGTTTTTCCAATTCTTTTACAAGCAAGTAATAGAAAGCTAGGTATAAGATAAAAAGAAAAAGATTCATAGCGAGAAATATTGGGTTTTCAAATAGAAAAAAGGTAAATCCATCGAAGGAAGGTTTCTTGATGTATACCTCAACGTTCTTCTTATCACTACGCTTCAAGGATGCTAAGAAAGTTCCGTAGTCTATGGGGGAGGCAAAATTTGCACTTGCAAATATTTTCCCGTCCTCTTTAACCTTTATCACCATCAATTCTGGATAGGGAAGGGGAACGAGCTCCTTATTAGGGTAAGATAGTAAGAAAGTAGAAAGGTTCTCCGCGATGCGTTTTTCCCGTTCCTGGAGGTAAGCACTGTAAGAAACGTAAAAAGTAGCTATGGAAAAAAGGAGTATAAAGACCCACAAAAGAAAGAGAATTCCCCTTTTCATTACCTCCCTCCGAGCGTAAGTTTCTCCACGAGAACGGAAGGGGAGCCCACGTTCCCGTAGAATCTGAAGTCCGAGCCCACCTCCACGATTCCTTTAAGTAAATCTAAAATATTTCCCGCAACCGTAATACCCCTGACGGGGTGGAGCTTTTTACCTTTTTTGTAGTAAAGTCCAGAAGCGCCCAGAGAAAAGTCTCCGGAGATAGGGTCCACGGTGTGAAGTCCCATAACCTCTAAAACAAGGAAGCACTCTTCGGGCAAAGATAGAAGCTCCTCTAAGCTCTTTTCTCCCTTCTCTAAGTAAAAATTTGTCAATCCGCTGGAGGGCTGTTCCTTGTAGCTACTTCTCAAAGAGTTTCCAGTTGGCTCCTCACCGCTCTTTTTTGCGGTATAAAGGCTGTGCAGGAATCCCTTAAAGACTCCCTTTTCTATTAAAGGAGTTTTTTGGGTAATTACGCCCTCGGCATCGTAGGGGATTGTGGAAAAGCCCTCAGGAAGCGTTCCGTCGTCAAAGAGGTTCACCTTCTCACTCGCTATAGTCCCTCCTTTTTTGTCCTTTAAAAGGGTTTTCCCCTTTACGTAAGAATCTCCTAAGAACATAGGTGAGAAGGCTTCAAGAAGCATAGCAAAGCTTTCCCTGAAGAAAACAACTGGGATGGTCTTTGTCTCAAAGGGCTTGGGATGGAGGAGGTTAACCGTTTTAAAAACCGCGTCCTTTACTAAATCCTGCCAGTCTAAGCGTTTTAGTCTCCGCTCTCCCCTAAACTCCCATGATATCGCACTGTCTCCCCCTTCGGTTCCGAGGGTTGCAATCATAGCAGTGTAGCTCGTTCCTTTATAGGAAAACTCAACTCCGTAGGAGTTCTTTAAGTAAACCTCAAACTCCGTCTCGGTCAGGCTGGACTTCCTCACTCCTACGATTCTCTTGTCCAGTTCCTTGGCGAACTTCTCCATATTTACGGGGATCTCTATCTTTTCCTCCAAAGGAGTAGAGAGCCCCTCTTGGTCGTAAACAGATTGGGCTTTTGGAGGTTCCAATTTTTCTATAAATCCGAGGGCTTCGTCTTCTTCCTGGAGCTCGCACATCTCCATCGCTTTCTCTACGGTGTCCTTTATCTCCTCCTCACCGATGTAAGAGGAGTAGGCAAAGCCAAGTTTTTTGTCTTTTATAACTCTTATTCCTACTCCTTGCTCTTCGGAGGAAGAGAGGTTCTCAACCTTCTCGTCGGTGACCTCTATCTTGTTCTTCTTTATCCTTTGAAAGAAGATTTCATACTCGTAGCCGGGTTTTATGTATTTCTTTACGATGTTTTCAAGGTTTTCCATAAGAAGAATTCTACCTTACTGCTCTTCCTTTTTTCTTAGCTTTGCCTTTCTCTTCCTGAGTCTTTCCTCCTGCAGGCGTTCTTTTAAAGTCTTCGGTCTTGGTTTTTTCTCACTCTTTCCTTCGGGAGCGGTCAGATGAACACTCTGGAGCATCTTTCCGTGTTTCTTCTCTTCTTCCTTCTCAAGCTCTTGAATCTCCTCTTCGGACTTTATCTGAACGTTCAGAAGGGTGCTCACGGTTGCCTGCTTGACTCTGTCCATCATGTCCTCAAAGAGCTCGTAAGCTTCTTTCTTATACTCTATGAGGGGGTCTCTTCCTGCGTATCCTCTGAGATATATTCCTTCTCTTAACTTGTCAAGGGTGTGAAGGTGCTCTCTCCAGGCATTATCAAGGATGTTCAGGAGAATAAGCCTTTCCAACTCTCTCATTGCCTCCTCGTTTCCTATTTGCTTTTCTTTCTCTTCGTAGAAATTTAGAACCTTCTCGTAAATCTTTTCAATTAATTCCTCTTTGTCTCTCACCGAAGGTATCTCAATTTTTCTTCCAAAAATTTCTTTTAGATATTTCTTGAGTGCTTCTGTGTCCCAGAGCTCAGGGTCGTCTTCGGGAAAGGTTGAGTGAACGGCTTTTTCTATGATTTCTCTAATGAACTCTTTAATCTTGTCTTTGATGTTTTCCTTTTCCAAGATTTGGCGTCTGAGGGTGTAGACAACATCCCTCTGGGTGTTCATTACACTGTCAAACTCATACAATCTCTTTCTTATCTGGAAGTTCTGGGCTTCTACTCTCTTTTGTGCGTTTTCAAGCGCCTTGGAGACCATCCTGCTCTCTATGGGCTCTCCCCTCTCAATTTTTAGCATGTCCATAAGCTTGCTTACTCTGTCTCCTCCGAAGAGTCTGAGAAGGTCATCCTCTAAAGAAACTATGAACCTGCTCTCTCCGGGGTCTCCCTGTCTTCCTGCCCTACCTCTCAGCTGGTTGTCTATACGCCTGCTTTCGTGTCTTTCCGTTCCTATTACGAGCAGTCCGCCGAGTTTTCTGACTTGTTCTTTCTCTTTTTCGGTAATCTCGTAAGCTCTCTTTAGAGCTTCCTTCCACTCCTCCTCGGTGGCTTTTTCTGGGTCTTTGCCTTCTTCCTTCAGAAACTGCTTTGCGAGGTACTCGGGGTTTCCTCCCAAGAGTATGTCCGTTCCCCTTCCCGCCATGTTTGTGGCTATCGTGACTGCTCCCACTCTTCCCGCTTGGGCTATAATTTCTGCCTCCCTTTCGTGATGCTTTGCGTTTAAAACGTTGTGGGGAATTCCCCTTTTCAGGATTTCTTCAAGCTTTTTCTCAACCTCTTCTATAGGAATACCGAGATTTTGAGCTGTCTTTTCCGCTCTCTTCCTGAAGCTTTCTTTATTGGTTATCTCCTTCAGGAGCTTCTTGTTCTTAAGAAGGGAGGAGAGCTTTTCGTTATCCTCAATGGACACCGTTCCAACGAGGACTGGTCTTCCGAAGAGGTGGTTAAGGAGAACCTCTTCTACTACTCTCTCCCACTTCTCCTCTTTGGTTTTGAAGACGAGGTCGGGGTGGTCTTTCCTTATCATAGGTTTGTGGGTGGGAATGACCACAACGTCCAGTCCGTAGATTTCTTTAAACTCTAAAGCCTCCGTTTCTGCCGTTCCCGTCATTCCTGCAAGCTTTCTGTAGAGCTTGAAGTAGTTCTGGAAGGTTATGGAGGCGAGGGTTTGGTTCTCTTCCTTTACAGAAACTCCTTCCTTTACTTCTATCGCTTGGTGGAGTCCGTCGGACCATCTCCTTCCAGGAAGAACTCTTCCGGTAAACTCGTCAACTATGAGAACTTCCCCGTCCCTAACGATGTAGTGGACGTCTCTCTTGAAGAGGTGGTGCGCCCTTATAGCTTGCAATATAGCATGAAGGAAGTCTATGTGTTTTATGTCGTAGAGGTTGTCTATATCGAGCATTCCCTCAACTTTTCTTATTCCCTGTTCCGTAAGGTTTACGGTTCTGTTTTTTTCGTCTATGGTGAAGTCTTCGTCTTTCTTGAGGTTTCTAACTACCTTGTCCGCAATGTGGTAAATCTGAACGTCCATCTGGGCGGGTCCGGAAATTATGAGGGGGGTTCTCGCCTCGTCTATGAGGATGCTGTCCACCTCGTCAACTATGGCGTAGTTATGTCCTTTCAGTTGAACAATTTCTTCCTTTGAAAATGCAAGATTATCCCTGAGGTAGTCAAAGCCAAACTCGTTGTTGGTTCCATAGGTTATGTGAGCCTCGTAAGCCTGTCTTCTGTGCTCAACGGGCTTTAAGGTGGTGAAGAAAGCCTTTTTCGCGTTAACGTTTATTAAATCGGAGGAAATTATCTCTTCTTTGAAGTCCGCAGGCCAAACCCTCAGGTCTTTTTCTATAGCTTCCCGTACCTTTTCCTCGTCAACCCACTCAACGAGGTAAGTCATTCCGTCGGAGTTTATGACTCCCACATCTAAGCCTAAGAACTTGTAGATGGGTCCCATCCATTGGGCGTCCCTTCGGGCAAGGTAATCGTTTACGGTGACGACGTGAACTCCTTCGTCAGTCATAGCATTTACCGCCGCGGGAGAGGTTGCAACGAGAGTCTTACCTTCTCCCGTTTTCATTTCAGCTATCTTTCCTTCGTGAAGGACGAGCCCACCGATAAGCTGAACGTCAAAGTGTCTCAGCCCGAGTGTCCTTTTTGCAGTTTCCCTGACAATTGCAAAGCCTTCTAAGACCTCGTCGGTAATTTCTCCCTTAATTACGTCTTCCTTCAGCTCTTCGTTTAGCCTAATCTTGTCGTGGAGTTCTTGAGCGTAGAGAACGAGCTCCTTGTTGGGCATTCTTGAAAACTTTTCCTCAAGCTCGTTGATACGTTTTACGTATTTCTTTAAACGTTTTACTTCCCTTTCGTTCTTCGTTCCGATAATCTTCTTAGCTATCCATCCCAGCATCTGTTTACCCCTAATAGAATTAATTTAAATCGATTTGATAATTTTAAACTCAAATTTCTCCACCTGAGGGGTATCTAAAGAATAAATTAAAAGAAAAGGATTAAAGGTAGCCCGCTTCAATTCCTATACAGGCGTTGTAGATTATCTTTATCTTGTCTTTATACTTCTCTATTACTTCGGGGTTTTCCGCTCCGGGTTGGAACCAGACTACTTTTGCTCCCACCTCTAAGGCTTCCTTTATAACCTCTTCCGCGTGTGCGGGGTTTCTATAGACGTTCACTATGTCTATGGATTCGGGTATATTCTTAAGGGAAGGTAAAACCTTTATTCCGAATATTTCCTGTCCCGCGTAGCGGGGATTTACAAGGTATATTTTGTGCTTTCCTTTCTTTACAACCTTCTCGGTTGTATAGTAAGAGGGTCTTTCGGGTTTTGGAGAGATTCCCACAACCGCAACGACCTTAGCGTTCTTTAATGTTTCAAATGCTTCGTCCACGTGTTGAACTTCACTCATCCCATACCTCCTTTAGATGAGATTTTCTTTAATAAGGAGTTCAGCTATCTGAACTGCGTTAGTAGCCGCACCCTTCCTTATGTTATCCGCAACTACCCAAAGAGCGAGTCCGGGTTCAAATACTCGGTCCTTCCTGATTCTTCCCACGAAAACTTCGTCCCTGCCTTCAGCCATTATGGGCATGGGGTATTCGTTGTTTTGTGGGTCATCTACAACTATTACGCCTTCGGCGTTCTTTAATACTTCCCTTGCTCTTTCGGGGGATATTTCTTTCTTGGTTTCTATTGATATGCTTTCCGAGTGTCCGTAAAATACTGGGATTCTTACACAGGTTGCGGTGACCTTTATGTTATCGTCGTGCATGATTTTTCTCGTCTCGTAGAGCATTTTATTCTCTTCCTTGGTATAGCCATCTTCAAAGAAGACGTCTATGTGGGGAAGGGTGTTGAAGGCTATCTGGTGGGGGAACTTTTGGGCTTTTGGCATTTCTTTGCCTTCACACCAAGCCTTGGTTTGAGCTTTTAAATCCTCTATTGCTTTTGCTCCCGCTCCGGAGACAGCCTGATAGGTGGAGACTACTATCTTTGTGATTCCCGCCTCGTCGTAAATGGGCTTTAGAGCCACCACCATCTGGATTGTGGAACAATTCGGATTAGCTATTATTCCTTTCTTTTTAAAGTCTTTTACGTCCTCAGGATTTACCTCGGGAACTACAAGGGGGACGTCGGGGTCCATTCTCCAGGCTGAGGAGTTATCTATTACAACAACTCCGTCTTTCGCAAACTTGGGAGCCCACTCTTTACTCGTTGAGCCTCCTGCAGAAAAGAGGGCTATATCTATTCCCTTAAAAGAATTTTCTTTATTTAGGGCTTTGACGGTGTATTCCTGACCTTTAAAGGTCAGTTTCTTTCCTTCCGAACGCTCGGAAGCGTAGAGAATTAAGTCGTCAACGGGAAAGTTTCTTTCTTCAAGAACCTTTAGGAAGGTTCTCCCTACCTCTCCGGTGGCACCTACTATGGCTACTCTGTATCCCATGAAGAAAGATTATAAATTCATATTTCGTTCATATAAGCTAATGGTCAATTTCCTTTTTCTGAGGAAAGTCGTGAGAAAAAATACTCACAGATACGTTTAAAGTTAAGGATATAAGTATCTTTCGGGGATTCTTCTATAGCCTGCTCTATTCTCTTTTTCAGAATATTTGGGTTAAAGTCTTTCATACTTTTTGTGCATCTTCTATATCGGTTTGTGTTCCTCTTCTCAATTTGGAAAGAATAAAGTCATAGGGTTCAAGAACTTTAATACTCAAATATGGAGAATCGTAAACACTAACAGCTCTTTCCCGATAACCGGAAGGCATAAGTATCACAGACCATCCGGAGAAATTTTCCGTTAGATCAGCCTCTATTCCTAACTTTTCAAGGAATTCCAGGAGTTCGTATAGGTCTCCCTCAATAACCTCCGCATCAATGTCCCTCGTGTGCCTGCTCGCAACTCCATAAAAAGGCAAAGCGATAGCCCCAACAAGTATAAGGGAAAGTTTTTTATTTTTTCCTTTTGCAAAGTCTTCAAGTATCTTTAAAAGCTCTTCTTTATCCACTACCTTAAATTATCTTAATTTTATGACCTACAAAGTGTTAAGGTCTCTTTTTGGAGTTAGTGAAGATGAAATAAAAAAGTTAATAAAAACAGAACCTAAGGTTCGTAATTCCCTGTGGCTTGAGGCTCTTTTTAATAAAGAGTTATCTTTTGAGGAACTGAAGAGCTTTCCCGAGGACCAGATAAGACTTGCCTGTGGTTTTGCAAAAGACTGCAAAAGACTACGGATATCTCTTTGACTCTAACCCTCAACTTCTGCGCCTTTGCAAAGAAAAAGATAAAGCGGACAGAAGATATCTAAGAAAATTCTTTGAAGTGCTTAATAGGGTTCATAATTCTACTACACCAAAGGTGTAGTTTTCTCTTTTTAAAAGATTTAGTTTCAGGAGGAGGAAGAGGTAATCACCCCTTCCCTCTTTTTGAGTAAAAGGAGGAAATCATCCGGTCTAACTTCAAAATCCAGGTCGGGAAACATAATAAATTCTTCACCTCTCTTTATACCTATAACTACGTAGTCTTTACCCAGTTCTTGAATTAACTCCCTAAAGGTTTTAACCTCTTCCACAACTCTCTCCTCAAACTCAGCTTTTTCTAAGAAAAACTTTAAAAGCTCTGTGCTTTCTTTATGTTTTATGTAATTAGATATTATTGAGCCTACGATTTCTACATCCACGATTA
>WFPV01000147.1 GCA_015487405.1 Aquifex sp.
AAAAGGCTTGGAGTTATGCGGAGGAAATAGAATTTGAGTGGAAAGGGAAAGGTAAGGAAATAGACCTTAAGGAACTTCTGAAAAACTTCTTAGAAAAAGCTCAAAAGGGGGCTTTAAGAAAAGCTCTGCTTGAAAATCTATTTAGGAGACAAAATTGGTTATTGGAGCTTGTAGAAAAGTTTGCAAAGAAAAATGAGCTGGTATATGTGGAGAAGGTAAAACTAACTCGTGGGAAAGGAAGGAAAGCTTACATCTATTACCTTACTGAAAAAGGAAAAGCTTTCCTAAAGGCTTTGGAGGAAGGGAGAGCAAGCGAGAAAGAAGTTTTAAAAGCGGTTGCGGGCTCGGACATCAATCCCGGAACGGAGGAAAAAGGACAAGTTAAAAAAAGCATATATATAACTCCTTCCTTTAGGAAGGAGCAGAGGGATAAATCCCTCGGTCTGGGGGTGGGTGGAAAAAATAAAACTCTTGCTTACGAGAAAAGTGGAAAGGTTTCTGATAATATTACCGACGGGGCGGGAGCAGGTGCGGGTGCGAAGGCAGGAGCAGGAGCAGGCTCTGCAGGAAATCTGGAACTCTCTTCCGTGAACCTGGAAGAGGAAAAACGGAAAGAGAAAGAACGGAGAACGGAAAGGCTCATAAAATCCCGTCAGATTTATGCGGAGACCTGGAAAATCTTTAAAGTCGTGAAAAACTATCTTGAAAATCAAGGGGTTAAAGTAATAGATTCCCGCTATGAAGGGTCAGATACTGGTTTAGACGGTCGGAAGCTTCTAAAACTTATCCGGTATCTCCTAACAAACAAAGTGGAAAGCTTGAATTTGGCAGGCTGGGGAAGGTATGCGGTGCCGATATTGAGGGCATTAAAAGAAGTAGGACTTATAAACTCAAGAGCAAAAGTAGTTCTTCCCATAGGAGCTCCGAAATTAGAACAAAAGCATAAAAATACGCAAGAAGAAGAATTTGAAGAATGGCTTATGGACCAGAGAGAACGAATAGAAGAAGATGTAGATATTGACGAAATTCCATTCTGATTGAAAAACGAAGGTAAAGGGGAGGATTATATAAAAGCAAGTCGGTTGAAGGAAGACAAAAAAAGAAGGAAAATAAAAACTAAGTGTTCAGGGGCCTTTAAGGCCCTGGCTACTTGGCAGGGGAATAGGGATTAGGGGGCTAATTTTCGGCTATATTTTTCAGCCGGGAATGGCGGGTGAAGCTGGAAAGCCCGGTGCGGTGAACAGCCGCACGCCGGGCTTGGGGGCGGGTCTCCTGGGTCTCCAAAAGGAGGCTCAGGGGTCTATGCCCACGGTTAATTTTACCGCAATCCGTCCGCCCGGAGCCGTGGCAGTAAGGCGGTGAAAGTCCGCCCGCCGGTGGCCCGCCGGTTGCCCTGCGCCCCGGGAGCTATGGGCTTATCCCGGTAAGTCCATAGCCCTAAGGGGGGCGTTAAGTGTCGTGCCTTACGGCACGGCTAAAGGGCAGGCCCATAGGGCAAACGGGTTAGGAGCCCGTGAACCGGCGCAGAAGTCCCATACCGCTAAATCCCCCGGCACGGGAAGTTTCCGGCTTGCGTCCCGTGTTAGGGCGTCCCGCTATAAGCGGGATTGGGGGTCTCCCTAAAGGGAGATAGGCGGTATGGGGTGGAGCCGGTGCCCTCCCTGGGCCTAAGGACTGCCACGGGACCCGGGGAAGCCCCGGAGCTCCTATCCTTTCGGATAGGAGTGGTGGGTAAGGGCTAAAAGCCCTGACCGCCGTGAGGGAACCGGGAGAAAGCCCTCACGGTTCCCCGAAAAACTCCCGTCTTCCCCGGACGGGAGAACAAGGGGAGCCTAAATCCGGGGTGGCGGAGGCGCCGTAGTAGCCCACGCTCTCCCTATGCGGGAGAGGTAAGGGCGGGGTAATGCCTGCCCGTAGCCGGGTGAAGGGCGCCAGGTAAGCCCGCCATTCCTATCTGATAGCTCCCTATCCCTATTCTCTGCCCGTTCCTTACACAAGGAACGGGTCCAAGTAGTCGGGGTCTGACGGCCCCGGGGGGTAAAAATGCTAAGGATAGGGCTTTTACTGGTAGGAGTTTTCCTTTTAGTATTCGGTTTTTTAGCCGGAGCTGTGTTTGTTTACTTAGGAGAGGTTTACGGTTATTGGGGTGTTTATTCGGTTCCTGTTTTGATACACACGATTTCAAGGTATCTTCTTACTGGGTTGTTGGCTGGAATAGTTCTTTTGGTAGTTTATGGGTTAATAGACCTGTATTTTTTGTGGTTTTACAAAAAGAAATTGGAAGCTTGGGAAAAGTCTTTAATTCGGCATGATGAGAGGTTAAGGAATAAAGAGAAAGAACTTGAGGAAAGGGAAAGGTTATACGAGAGGGAAATTGAAGCAAAGTATAGAGCAAAACATATGGAAATTTTGAGGGCGCTTGAGAAGGATAGGGAGAAAAAGCTTGCTTTGGCTCTGAGAGAGATGATGAAAGAGGTTTCTGAAAAACAGGAAGAAGTTTACCGGGATTTTATAAAAAAGAGTGAAAAGGTCTTAAATGAATTAAGGGCTCGCATACACAATCAGAGAGAGCACATCAAGGCTTTAAACAGGAAGATAGAGAACTTAAGAAAGTTTACGGAGCAAAGGGTAATAGACATAGTAGCGAAAGCTGAAAGAAATTGGGTTTTAAAGGGGTTAAGGAAGCGTAATGACCTGCAAATAATCAAAGAGAAACTAAGGAAAGGCTAAAAGCGTGTTAAGTATTTGTTGATAGTTTGTAATGCTTGGTTTCTTGAAAGTCCGATAACGGATGTTAAGTATTTATAAACGATTTTCTTAACCTTATTGTTATAAGCTCTGCGTGTATCCGGGAAAACGAAAGCGTATCTTGAAACTTCCCATAGTTCTCTTGTAAGGTTGTTAACGGCTTTGATGTAATCCCTTTGACCTTTACGTTTAGGAGGTATCCAAAAAGCTGAGGAGCTTAAAGCCTTAATTCTTTTTATTTGGAGCCTAACATAATCCCTATTGATTTGAAGTTGTATTCTTTGAATTTTAGGGTTCCACCAAATAATGAAAGGAATTAACTTAATAGGCTTTTTCTCAAGGTCTTGGTATTCGTAATATCTTCCCTTAGGTTTGTGGCTAAGGATAAGGTATCCTTCTGGGAGCTTAAAAACTTTAGTTCCATTTTTTCCGCCTTTAATCTTCGGTTCTTCTTTAAGGAGTAATCCGTATCTGTATTTGTTAGGGTTTCTGAGAGAAGCGATAAGGAGTTTGTAGTCTTCCTCGTTGTAGTGATAGTTGGTCCAGAGAGGCATTTGTCTTTTTAATTTAACTTTCCTGTGCCGGAGCCAGAAGGAGAACTTTTTAATTTATGAACGGGCCTGCGGAGTGGCACGTAAGTGCCACGGAGCAGGCCCGCAATTTTTGGCTGTCCGAAGCTATGCTGGAGGACAGCCAAAAATTGAAAAAAAAATTATATTAAATTGTATGCACCCAAGGGGGAAGTGGGTCGGTTCTTACGGGTTGGTTCTTCTCGGGAGCGTTAAACCATAAAACATAAAAATTCATTTCAAATCCCCCTTGGGTGCACGGGACGGGAGCTGGAAGCTCCCGAAAGGGAGCGGAAGGCTCTCGTCTCGTTAAAATCAGATGTCAGATTTTTAACATCTGAAATTCGCTTACCATCTTGTATAAAGCTTTCTCCTCTGAAGAAAGTAAGAAGTAATCCGACGAATATTAAAGAATTTCTGCTATGTGAACATGAAAGGTATAAGGAGCAATACGCTTATGTTGTTTTCCTTTGCAAAGAGATAAACGGAAAGTGGATTCCCGTGGATGCTAAAGTCATAAAAACTTATGAAACCTTAATGAAGATTGCTCAGGATAATGAATACCGTATACTCTTACATCCTCAACCTGTAAGTATTCCTAAAGGATTTTGGAAAAAATGGAAGGAAGCAAAAACCAGAGAACAAAGGTTGAAGCTTGTCAAAGAAAGTGGGCTTGTAAAGGACGAGAACATCTTTGTCATAACTACTCTCGTTCTTGATGTTGATTCTCCCTACGAAGAAGTGGAGCCTGTTTTCCTTGAGCTTGTAAAAAGACTTGGAATACAGGGCTGGGAGTGTGGAAAGACAAAGAGCGGAAACTTCCGAGCCTTCATATACCTTAAACCGTTAAGAGTAGAAGTAGGAAATGAAAATGGAAACAAGAAGATAAAAACCTTTTATCTAAGACCGCATACAAAAGCAAGGAACGGGCATACACACCTTGAGAATGCTAAAGAAATACAAGCAATTCTAAACGCATACTTCAAAAAGAAGGGCTTAAAGGCTGACGATAGCTTTATCCGGGTCAATCATCCGATATGGTTTGGAAAAGGGTTCTATACACTCAAGCGTAAGTCTTTGAGAGAAACAAATCTTTATGACCTTTACAGAGCTGTTAAGAAACTTCAAGCTGAAGAAGGTCTATGGGAAACTAATTTGAAGTTTTGGAAGGAGCTTTATCAAGATAGGAAGGAAAAGAAAAAAACAAAAGTAGTGTTGCCTTATTTCGTAGCTGAAAGGCTCGTTAAAGAGTTTGATGAACTTACCAAGTGGAAAATTGCAGTAGCTAAACTTGCTGAAAAGTATACTTCATACAGGTTCAAGCATGTAATGCTTCCATCTGTTGGTTGGGCTAAGTATTTGGGGTTATCCCGTTCTGAAGTAGACGATTATCTGAGAGAGGTTCTCCCGGATAAGCGAAATTTTGATGAAGACATTGAAAAGGCTTGGAGTTATGCGGAGGAAATAGAATTTGAGTGGAAAGGGAAAGGTAAGGAAATAGACCTTAAGGAACTTCTGAAAAACTTCTTAGAAAAAGCTCAAAAGGGGGCTTTAAGAAAAGCTCTGCTTGAAAATCTATTTAGGAGACA
>WFPV01000148.1 GCA_015487405.1 Aquifex sp.
GTGGCGTTAGGGCTGAGAACTCCTGCAGGACTGATAAGGGGAGAGGTTGCTTATCCACTAGACGAGTATAAATTCTCCCCAGGGAAGTTAAAGTTTTATCTTTCTGTAGATTTAAGATTTTAAGGACGCCCCGAAGGGGCGTAATTAGGAACTCTTCTTTTCGGGCTTTAGCTGAGGGAAAAGAATAACCTCCCTAATGCTGTCGGTATTCGCCAGTATCATGACGAGCCTGTCAATACCTATTCCCTCTCCGGCGGTGGGTGGCATACCGTATTCTAAGGCCCTTATGAAGTCCTCGTCCATATCCATAGCCTCTTCGTCCCCCATTTGTTTCTCCTTTAGTTGCTGAAGGAATCTTTCTTTCTGGTCAAAGGGGTCGTTGAGCTCTGTGTAGGCGTTTGCCACCTCATACCTTGCCACTATCAGCTCAAATCTTTCGACGAGCTCGGGGTCTTCTCTGTGGGTCTTGGCGAGGGGTGAGAGGAGTTTGGGAAAATCAAGCACGAAGGTGGGTTGAATCAGTTCTTCTTCGGCAACTCTTTCAAAGACTTTATCAAGGAGTTTAGCGTGGGTCATCCTGTCAACGTCTGGAATCTCCAGCTCCTTTGCAAGTTTTTTAAGTCCTTCAAAGTCGTGCAGGAAGAAATCCTTATCCTTTCCAGTTTTTTCTTTCAGAAGGTCAAAGTAACGAACTTTTTTAAAAGGCGGGGTGAAGTCCAGCTCCCACTCTCCGTATTTCACTTTTAGGGTTCCTAGAGTCTTTTCAAGGAGGTAGACGAACATATCTTCCGTGAACTTTATGAGGTCGTGGTAATCCCAGTAAGCGGCGTAAAACTCAACCATAGTAAATTCGGGGTTGTGGGTTCTGTCAACACTCTCGTTTCTGAAGTTCTTTCCTATTTCGTAAACTCTGGGAAATCCCCCAACTATTAGCCTCTTTAGGTAAAGCTCAGGAGCTATTCTGAGGTATAGCTCCGTTTCAAGAAAGTTGTGGTAAGTGACGAAGGGTCTTGCGTTCGCTCCGCTAGCTATAGGTTGGAGAATGGGGGTTTCTACCTCTATGAATCCGTGCATCTCAAAGAACTTCCTCATCTCAGATATGAGCTTAGTTCTTAGCATAAAGATTCTTCTCGCTTCGGGATTAGCTATAAGGTCTAAGTAACGCTGTCTGTATCTCACTTCTATGTCTTTGAGTCCGTGCCACTTCTCCGGTAGAGGATGAAGAGACTTTGCGAGGAGTTCGTAATCCTCCACCTCAACGGTCAGCTCTCCCGTGTTGGTTCTAAAGAGCTTTCCCCTGACTCCTACTATGTCTCCTACGTCTATGTAATCATTAAAGAATTTTAGTTTTTCTTCTCCTACTATATCTTTCTTTAAGTAAATCTGTATCTTTCCCGTTAAATCCTGAATGTGTCCGAATATGGCTTTTCCCATAGTCCTCATGGAAACGAGCCTTCCTGCAAGAGAAACGGGTCTGTTGTGGGGATCGTAATCAAACTGCTCCTTTATCTTGGATATCTCTTCTCCCTCTTCTTGCGTTAGCTTTGCGTCAACTACGCTGAGCTTACCTTCAACTCTTTTTAAAACACCTTCAAAGGTGTATTTCTCCTTAGGTTTTAGTCCTTCTTCATTTGTGAATACGAGAATCTCTATTCCCTTCTCGTCCGCAAGCCGAACCATATAGCCTTTGTCCGTTCGTGAGACTCTCTTTGCTACACCGGTGACTCTGACTATGTAATTCTCTGGAGGTTCTTCCTCATACTGCTTTCTGATATTTCCTATAAAGTCCGTAACTTCAAATCTGTAGGGGTAGGGGTTTATTCCCTTTTCCTTGAGCTCTTGGAGTTTTTTGAACCTTACCTCTTCCATGGAAATAATATGTTAAAGCAAATTTATTTTGTTACTTTTTATAACCACTTGAAAGTATGTAATTAATTACTTACATTAATTTTATGCTCATAAAGCCAGGGGACGTTCAAAAGGTAGGAAACCTTTTTATTGATACCGTCCACGAGGAGGAGATAAGGGTAATTAACGAGCTTTACGATGCACTTGTTAAGAAGGATATTGACAAGGCTGATAAGCTCATGGACGAGATGCTCGTTGACCTGGAAGACCACTTTACCACGGAAGAGGAGCTCATGAGAGAGTTTGAATTCTTTGCCTATCCCATGCACAAGGCAGAGCACGACCAAATGAGAAAACGCTTTAAGGAAGTTTATGACAAGTGGAAAAAGGAAAAGAATCCCGATGAAGTAATTCGTTTTTTGAAGGAAGAGTTCGTAGTATGGCTAAAGAGCCACGTAGCGAGGTGGGATAGGACTACCGCGGAACAGTTGGGGGATTAATCCCTGTAGTATTCTTTCCTCTTAAGTAAGTAAAGATTTCGTTTGTTTACGTGTAGCATTTTAACTATTTCCACGCCATTTCTTACCGTGCAATCTATTAAATACTCCCATTCTGGTGTAAATTTTTCCTTTTTTAATGGCTTATTTAAAAAGAAATCTACAAAAACGCAAAAGTTTTTATCACAATTGCAAGCAGTAGTATGTCCTCTGATTAACTGAGCTACCTCGTAAGCGCTTCGTTTCGGAAATCCTCTCCTTTCTTCAAGATAAGGCAAATAAAAAGTGCCAAAGGCGAATCTAAAAGCTATAACCACGATGA
>WFPV01000149.1 GCA_015487405.1 Aquifex sp.
GCTTGAAGAAGAATTCTTCCCTACTCTTGAAAAGGGACTTTACAACCACGCGGAAGCGGGAAGATTAAGGGAGCTTTTAAAGGTTATATACGCCTTACGGCGTTGCAAGGGAAACGAAGAGCCCCTGAAGGTTAATCTCTGCCTCTTAATCCTCCAATCTGAACAGCACGCCCAGTTTGAAAAGCAGTTCCTAAGCCTCAAGAAACCACCTCTGAACGTGAAAGGCTATCCGCCAAAGGATACAGAGCCTATAGTTTACGAGATTTACGAGATACTCACCAAGCCCTGCGGGGGAAGCTAAATTATGGTTATGGCAACTAAAACCCTCTCAAAAGAAGAAAAAAAGAAGCTTCTGAAACTCTTGACCTACGAAAAAGTAAAGGGAAAACCCATCTACTACAAGGACTACAAAAAGGTTTTGAAGGGGGAGCTACCACCGGAGGCAGTAATGGGGAGTAGTGAATTGCATGCGATTTTGCTGATACTTATAGCTACATTTCTAAAAATAAATTTACCTAAAGACTATATAGTTGCAGGGGGAGAACTCAGCTTCTATACCTCTCCCAACAGTATTAGGAACTTAGACATAGCTATCTACAAAAGAGACGAGATAAAAAAACCTCAGCCCAAATACACTAAAAAAACTCCCCTCGTTGTCATAGAAATAGACACAAAAGCAGATTTAAGCAGATACTCAAGCTTTGAGGAATACATGTATGAAAAAACTCAGGAGATTTTAGACGCAGGAGTAAAAAAGGTGATATGGCTCATCACAAAGGTTAAAAAGGTGATGGTTGCGGAAAAAGGAAGAGAATGGATTACGACAGACTGGGATAGGGATATTGAGGTTATTGGAGACGTAAAGCTGAATTTGGGAGAGCTTCTAAAAAAGAAGGAATAGAAATTTAAAGGAGGTGTCTAAATGAAAGTTAAGGTCAAGCAGAAAGAAGACTTTCACTTTATAGGAATAGGTCCCGCTGGAAGAGAGGTTCCCATTGATGCGGCGGATTATGTCGGCGGAAAAGGAAGGGGAATAAGACCTCCTGAGCTTCTCTTTCACTCCGTCGCGGGATGTGTGGGAATACATCTCTATGAGGCTCTCCACAAAGAGGGCAAGCACGTTGAGGATATTGAGATTGAAACAGATGCCGAAAGAATCACCGACAGGTATCCCAAGGTATTTACAAAAATTTACCTCTTCGTAAAGGTAAAAGGAGACGTTACGGAAGAAGACGTAAAGAAAGCTCTTGATAAGACGATTTATGACCCCGGAACCTGCTCAATAGCTTACATGGTCAATCAGGTTGCTCCCATAGAGTATAAGGTAGAAGTTCTTAAGTAAGAGTCTTCTCTTTTTCTTTAAAAATTTTTTTTGAGGTTCGGAATGCAAAAACTTAAGGAAAAGCTCTCTAAGGAAGAAAAGAGGAAGCTTTTGAAAATACTCACGTATGAAAAGGTAAACGGGAAACCGATATATTACAGGGACTACAGGAAGGTTTTGAGAGGAGAGTTACTGCCGGAAGCGGTAATGGGAAGTAGCGGAATACAGGCGTATTTGGTGCGATTACTGGTAGCTTTTCTTCTTCAAGTTCTTGACTTAAAGAAATATGAAGTCTTATTTAATGAAGTGGGATTTCGCTATAAAAAAGGTTCTTGGAGAAACCTTGATATTGGCATATACGAAAGAAAAAAAGTAGAACCTTATCTTTTCAGTGAAAAATTAATACCCGTTGCTCCTAAGGTGATTATAGAGGTTGATACAAAAGCCGACTTATCAAAGTATTCAAGTCTTGAGGAATACGCATACGAAAAAACTCAAGACCTATTAGACGCGGGGGTTGAAAAAGTAATATGGATTTTCACGAAAACAAAAAAAGTAATGGAAGCGGAGAAAGGTAAAGATTGGATTATTCACGGATGGGATAAGGATATAGAAATTATGAAAGGCATTAAGGTAAATATTGAAAAACTTATGAAAGGAGTTCAAAAATGAGCACTACGCAGGTTTTGAAAGAAAGAAAAGAAGAACTTTTAAAAAAGCTCACTTACGAAATTACTAAAAGCGGAAAAGTTATTTACTACAGAGGATACAAAAAAGTTCTAAAGGGGGAACTCCCACCGGAGGCGGTAATGGGAAGCAGTGATTTACATGCAATTTTAGTATTTTTAATCTCCTTCTTTTTAGGTAACAAGCTTGATTTAGAAAAATACATAATTGGAACTGGAGAACTCGGATTCTTTACAGGTGAAACCTCCTACAGACTTCTTGATATAGCAGTTTTTGAGCAAGAAAAACTAAAATTGAGCGGTAAATATACAAAAATACCTCCAAAACTCGTAATAGAAATAGACACAAAGGCGGATTTAGAAGATTACGGACTTGTGGAAGCTTACGCTTATGAAAAAACTCAAGAACTTCTTGACAGCGGTGTTGAAAAAGTTGTCTGGATTTTCACAAAACCCAAAAAAGTTTTAATTGCGGAAAAAGGAAAAAAGTGGATAGTTCAGGATGTTGAAGAGGATATTCCTTTAATTGAGGGAGTTGTTCTTAATTTAAAGGAGCTTGCTAAAAAGAGTGAAATATTAAAGAGAAGGTTTAATTAACATTTTTAAGCGTAAAATTTTACTGAGGAGGCAATATGATGTTCCAAGAATATCTTGACGCGAATAAGGAAACTATTGGTAATATATTTTCCGTTAACAGATTTTATATAATTCCCCCTTTTCAAAGAAGATTTGTATGGCAAAGAGAAAACTTTCAAAAACTTATAGAAGATTTATGGGAAGCTTTTCAATCTGGTAGAAATTATTACTTTTTAGGAAGTATAGTTTTGAGTAAAACACAAGGTGCAGGAGAAGCTTACCAAATCATAGATGGACAACAGAGGTTAACAACTTTATCTTTGTTATTTGTGAGTTTTATTTATTTTATAAAAAATAAAGGATTTGAAGTAAGTAATGACTATTTGGAAAATTTACGAAGAAAGATATACTCGCCAGCTAATGAGGTAGACGGAATTCCAGAAGATTTTAGAATAAAATATGAAATACCTGAAGCAAGGGAGGAATCTGAGGAATATAAAAATATTTTAAGAGCTTCTAATATTAATCTTGAAAATATAAATTACAAAAATTTCAGAGAAGCTTTGGAGGTTTTTGTGAACTTTTTAGAGGAAAATATAAAAGACTTTAATACTCTGAGAGATTGTATTCTATTCTTAAATACCAAAACTTTAATAGTTGAAATCATATCTCAAGAGATAGAAACTGCAATTAATATTTTTAATGTAATAAATTCTCGGGGATTACCATTATCAAATTCAGATTTAATAAAATCATATATCTACGGAAAAATACATGAAGAGGATGTAAAAATTGAATTTATAAAAAAATGGGAAGAGCTTGAATCCAATTTTTCAAAAGAAAGATATGGCCAAAGCGAATTTGACGCATTGCTTGGATTTATAAGAGCCTACTATGAACCACAGAAACCTAAGGAATCGCTATATAAAGAAATAGAAAGAATTGTGAACCGTGGAGATATCACTCCCGAGAATTTTAAAGATGTATTAGTGAATTTAGCAGATCTTTATGAAAGTTTGATAAAAGACTTAGATAAAATAGATGAATTGGAAATAGATGGAGATAAAAAAAACTACTTAAAAAACTTAATTATCATTTTAAGAGAGTTTTATCCCTCTAATGAGTGGATTGCTGGAGTTCTATGGTTTTACAAAAAATACAAAGGAGATAAATTCTTTGAATTTATGACTGCTTTAGAAAGGAGATTATATTTAGATTGGCTATCAGGGAAAACTCCTACGGAAAGATTAATTCCCATCTATGATGTCTTAAAAAAACTGAAAGAGGGGAAAAATGCTCAGGATATTATTGAAAACTTGATTAGAAATATACCTCCTAAGGAAAGAGTAGAGATTTTCTTAAACGATGAAAATATTTATTCAAGATTTCAAGGAAAACTTGCTAAGTATACCTTACTAAGAATTGAATATCATAATCAGAGTAGGAATATATTAAACAATACAGAAAACATAACTATTGAACATATATTTCCGCAAAGGCCTAATGATGCATGGAAAAGAAAATTCGGAGATGATTGGGAAAAATATGTGAATAAGTTAGGAAATTTAACTCTTGTTGAAAGGAGATTAAATTCAAAAATGAGTAATAAACCTTTTGAGGAAAAAAAGAAAATCTTAAGGAAAAGAGGAAGAGAATTCTTCTTAAATGAGGAAATCCAAAAATATAATGATTGGACAAAGCAGGAACTTGAAAATAGACATAAGGATTTAACTAATAGAGTATTAAATATATACTACCCTACTTAATTACCCAAGGAGGTAGCCTGATGTTCAAAAAAATTCTCGTAGCAAACAGAGGAGAGATAGCGGTAAGAATAATAAGAGCTTGTAAAGAATTAGGAATACCTACCGTTGCAATTTATAACGAAGTAGAAAGCACCGCAAGACACGTAAAGCTCGCGGATGAAGCTTATATGATTGGAGTGGACCCCTTGGATACTTACCTAAATAAGCAGAGAATCATAGACCTCGCCTTAGAAGTCGGAGCAGACGCTATACACCCGGGATACGGATTTCTCGCGGAAAACGCGGAGTTCGCAAAGATGTGCGAGGAAGCAGGAATTACCTTCATAGGTCCCCACTGGAAAGTAATAGAGCTGATGGGAGACAAAGCTCGTTCCAAGGAAGTGATGAAAAAGGCGGGAGTTCCCGTAGTCCCCGGTTCGGACGGAGTTCTGAAGAGCGTGGAAGAAGCTAAAGCTCTTGCTAAAGAAATAGGATATCCTGTTCTACTCAAAGCTACCGCAGGTGGTGGAGGAAGAGGAATAAGAATATGCAGGAACGAAGAAGAGCTTATTAAGAACTACGAACAGGCTTCCAGGGAGGCGGAAAAGGCTTTCGGATGCGGAGACCTTCTCCTTGAGAAATACATTGAAAATCCTAAACACATAGAGTTCCAAGTTCTCGGAGACAAACACGGAAACGTTATACACCTTGGAGAAAGAGATTGTTCTATACAAAGAAGAAACCAAAAGCTCGTAGAGATAGCACCCTCTCTGCTCCTCACTCCAGA
>WFPV01000150.1 GCA_015487405.1 Aquifex sp.
GCGTTAGCTCCCAGATTCCTCGGAGTTAGGGCGGTAATAGCTAAGTCCTTTGCAAGAATACACCACGCAAACCTCGTTAACTTCGGAATAGTTCCCTTGGAGTTCAAGAATAAGGAGGACTACGATAAGTTCACCCTCGGTGATGAGATAGAGATTCCCGACCTTATAGAAAGACTAAAGAAAGGCGAAGACATCGTAGTTATCAACAAGACCACCGGTGAGGAAATCGTCTGCACCTACAACCTGACACCCATCCAGAAGGAAATACTCATAGTGGGCGGAAGACTCAACTACATCAAGAACAAGCAGAAGAAGAAAGCTACCGCCTCTTAGGAGGTTTAGTTATGAAAATGAAGAAAACCGTCGCCATAGTCGGTGCAGGGAACGTGGGGGAACACGTCGCAAGTCTCGTTCTCCTCAAGAACCTTGCAAACGTAAAGATGTTTGACATTCCAAGGCAGGCTGACGGAAAGACCTTTGAGCCCGTAAAGGGAAAGGCTTTAGATATGAAACAGATGCTTTCCGCTATGGATATTGACGCTAAGGTAGAAGGCTACACCGTTTCCCCCGAGGGAGAGGGCTACGAGCCCTTAGAGGGCTCAGACATAATCGTCATTACCGCCGGATTTCCCAGAAGACCCGGAATGAGCAGAGAAGACCTCTTGGAGGCGAACATAAAGATAATCTCCGTTATAGCGGAGCAGATAAAAAAATACGCTCCAGACGCTATAGTTATCGTAGTTACCAATCCCGTTGACGTTATGACCTACGCCACTTACAGACTCCTTAACATTCCAAAAAATAGAATAATGGGGATGGCGGGCGTTTTAGATTCCGCCCGCTTTAAGACCTTTATAGCGGAAGAGCTGATGGTTTCTCCCAAAGATATCCACGCTTACGTGATAGGTGGACACGGTGACGAGATGGTTCCCTTAATCTCCATCTCCAACGTGGGAGGAATTCCCTTAAAGGACTTACTCCCCAAGGAGAAGCTTGATAAGATTATTGAAAGAACTCGTTTCGGTGGTGGGGAAATCGTTAACCTAATGGGAACTTCCGCATACTACGCTCCAGCGGCGGCGATAGTGGACATGATAGAAGCCCTCGTTCAGAACAGCAAAAGGATACTTCCCTGCAGTGTTTACCTTGACGGTGAGGCGGGAGAGTATTACGGAGTTCAGGGATTCTGTGTGGGGGTTCCGGTAAAATTAGGAGCAAACGGGGTTGAAGAAGTTATAAAAGTGCCTATGATAGAAGAAGAAAGAGAAATGTGGAAACGCTCCGTAGAAAGCGTTAAGAAAACCGTAGAAGTTGCGGAGGCGATACTAAGTGCGAGAAGTCAAGGTTGATGAAATAAAAAGGGTTGTAAAAGATTTAATTATTCAGGCTAACTGTAAACTACCTCAAGAAGTCAGGGCAGCCTTCCAGGAAGCTCTAAAGAGGGAAGAGTCCCCCGTAGGCAGGGAAGTTCTCCAGCAGATACTCTTAAATGCGGAAATAGCGGAAAAGGAACAGATGCCCTACTGTCAGGACACGGGAGTTGACGTCATATTCGTGTTCCTCGGGCAAGACGTCTGCGTAGTCGGCGGGGACATAAACGAGGCTATAAACGAGGCGGTAAGGGAAGCAACGGAAGAGGGATACTTAAGGGCTTCCATGGTTTGGGACCCCGTCTTTGAGAGGAAAAACACAAAGGACAACACTCCCGCAATAGTCCACTACGAGATAGTTCCGGGGGATAAGATTAAGATAGTGGTAGCTCCCAAGGGAGCAGGTTCGGAAAACACCTCCCGTCTCGCAATGCTCAAGCCCGCTGACGGCTGGGAAGGTGTGAAGAACTTCATCTTAGAGACGGTAAAACTGGCAGGACCGAACGCATGTCCTCCCTTCACCGTAGGTGTAGGAATAGGTGGAAACTTTGAGTACGCGGCATACCTTGCCAAGAAGGCACTTCTCAGACCGGTAGGGCAGAGACACGAAAATCCGCTCATAGCTAAGGTGGAGGAGGAGCTTTTAGAGGAAATTAACAAAATAGGTTGGGGACCCATGGGCTTTGGCGGAACAACAACCGCAGTTGACGTAAAGGTTGAGATGTATCCCTGCCACATAGCTTCTTTGCCGGTCGCTGTAAACATCCAGTGCCACGCAAACAGGCACGCGGAAGCCGAGATATGAAATACCTCTTCATCTTTGCGGTTATCGGTATAATAACCGTTATGTTCCTGTCGGGTTTTCTATTTCGCATAATTCTTCTAAAACTTAGAAAAAAACATGGGTAATTATCTGCTTTCCCTTTACGTAGGTTCCCTCTTCCTCCTTATATTCATCGTATCTCCCGTTCTGCTCAGAACTCCTAAGAATAAGGACATCGCGGGACACTTTTACGGAAAGATTTTGTGGAGATTTTATTACGCCTTCGGCGTCCTTTTACTTATTTACACTCTATTGATTGATTTCGTGGAAGGCTTTATATTATTGTTTGGATTGGGCTTGAACGTAGCCCTCTCAAGCTACATGAAGAAGTTTAAGAGAAGTTTAGGAAACATAGAAGATTACGCATTTGACCATCCCTTAAGAAGGAAATTCAGGAGGTTATCTTACACCTCTTTGGCTTTGTTGAGCCTGAACCTTGTAATTTCAAGCCTAATCTTAATAACAAATTTCCGAGGAGGTTAGATGAGTAAGCTGAAAGAGTACAGAGTAAACAGACAGATAAGGGCAAAGGAATGCAGATTAATTGACGAGAACGGAAACCAGATAGGAATCGTTCCTGTAAAGGAAGCTCTCAAGATTGCCGAAGAGAAGGGGCTTGACCTCGTGGAGATAGCTCCAAACGCAAATCCGCCCGTCTGCAAGATAATGGACTACGGAAAGTTCAAGTATGAGATGAAGAAAAAGGAAAGGGAGGCTCGCAAAAAGCAACGGGAACACCAGATAGAGGTAAAGGACATCAGGATGAAGGTGAGAATTGACGAGCACGACCTACAGGTGAAGCTCAAGCACATGAGGGAGTTCTTGAAGGATGGGGATAAAGTCAAGGTCTGGATTAGGTTCAGGGGAAGGGAGAACATCTATCCCGAGCTCGGAAAGAAGCTCGCAAACAGGATAATAGAAGAGCTCCAGGACGTGGCTCAGGTAGAGGTAGAGCCAAAGAAAGAGGGAACCTTTATGATATTCGTTTTAGCTCCGAAAAAGAAGAAGTAATTATCGGGAAGCGTAGAAGAGCTTATCGAGGAGACCTGCGAGGTAGTCTTTTAGGTTCTTCCTGTGGATTACTGCGTCAATCTGACCCTTCTCAAGGAGGAATTCAGCAGTCTGGAAACCTTCTGGTAGTTTCTGTTTTATGGTCTGTTCTATTACCCGGGGTCCCGCAAAGCCTATCAGGGCTTTGGGCTCCGCTACTATAACGTCTCCTAAAAAAGCGAAACTCGCAGAAACCCCTCCCATTGTGGGATTCGTAAGGACGCTTATGAAGGGAATCCTTGCCTTTTTTAAGAGCCCCACTCCTATGGTGGTCTTTGCCATCTGCATGAGGGAGAGAATCCCCTCCTGCATCCTCGCACCGCCGGATGCCGCAAAGGAGATGAGAGGGGTTTTCGTCTCCAAAGCCCTCTGACAGGCTCTAAAAAACCTTTCTCCCACAACAGAACCCATACTACCTCCGATAAAGTTAAAATCCATAACCGCGAGGATAACCTTTTTTCCTTTTATATGACCTTCGGTGACAACGAGAGCTTCCGTGAGCCCCGTCTGCTCCTGAGCCTTCTTTATCCTATCCTTGTAGCTTTTTGTGTCCTTAAAACCGAGGGGGTCAGCGGGCAGTATCTCTTCAAAGAGAAACTCCGTGTTTTCCTCGTCTAAGGTGTAAGCTATCCTTTCTTTTGCGGATAGCGTAAAGTGGTAATCGCAGTTAGGACATACCTTCATATTCTTTTCAAGGTCGGGAACGTAGAGGAGGCTCTTACAGTTGGGACACTTAGTCCAGAGAACCTCCTCCTTCTTTTTCTTAAAGAACTTATCTAAAAATCTCATTGAGGCTTACTTTCCCTCTTTAGTTTTTCGTAAGCCGCTACTACGTAACCGAGGAAGGCGTTCTCGGGTTGAGCACCTACGAATTCAACAAGTCCTTTGTTTATAACTATCTTGGGAACTCCCACAACCTGGAAC
>WFPV01000151.1 GCA_015487405.1 Aquifex sp.
ATCCTCCCTAAGATGTTCTTCTAAAAATGCTTTTAAGGCAGATTCAGGGATGAGGTATTGTCTACCTATCTGAATACTTTTGATTTTCCCCTCAACTGCTACCATTTCCCAAGTTCTGCGGTATGACCGCCTTATTATTTGTGCTACTTCCTGAATTGTATATATCCTCTCCCCGTTTATTATCCTTTGGGCTATATCGTTATTACTCATTATTTCTAATAATGTCTAATGGATTTTTCCTTAGTCTATCAACATACTTCAAAAACTTTTCCCTTGACTTAATTCTGACTTGATACGAGAATGTAGTTTATAGTTAAGAAATGTTTTTATTAATTTTTTTAACGTCTTTACTTATGCTTTCCTGCGGTCCTAAATACAAGATTGTAAAAACCTACATCCCGCCCAAGGACGAAGCCTGCCTAAAAGGTTGTAAACGCCGGCTCGCCGAGTGCAAAAACAAGTGCTTTGAAAACTACAGGAAGTGTTTAAAAGAGAGTGCGGATAGGGCTAAAAAGATTTACGAAGTCCTCTACGAAGACTATAAAAGGAGTTTAGAAGATTACTACTTTCAGTATAGGGAGTATTTATTCGCTTTAGAGAGGTTCAGGAGTATTGAGTATTCTTTAAGGGAAGACTACAAGTTCTATAGCAGAATTTGTTCAAAGTATAAAGATAGGGAAGCCTGTAGGAGAAGGGATTACCTAAAGAGGTTTTTAAGAAATCTGCCTTACGAAAGACCGGTGAAGCCCGTAAGACCGGTTAAACCTGACTACAGAAGGATTCTCGCAAAAGAAAGTAAGGCATGTAACTGCGACTGCAGATGCACGCAGGAATACAACGTGTGTTTCCAGAGCTGCGGAGGGAGGATAGAGACGAAGAAGATTTGTGTAGAAAACTGCGACAGGTAAACTAATATACATGCTCGGAGTCCTATTAGTCCTCTTCTCTTACCTTCTTGGGGCCATCACCTTTGGTGAAATTATAGCGAGAATAAAAGGAGTGAACCTTAAGGAAATAGGAAGCGGAAACGTGGGAGCTACAAACGTAAGCAGGGCTCTCGGGAAGAAATACGGCGTTCTTGTCTTTTTCCTGGATATGCTGAAAGGATTCATTCCCACCCATTTGGCGATTAAGCTCTTCGGTTTGAGCTCGGTGTGGGTTACGCTCACGGGGCTTGGAGCTGTCTTAGGACACATGTTTCCCATATTTTTCGGATTCAGGGGAGGAAAAGGAGTAGCCACAGCTTTCGGAGTTCTCCTCGCCGTCTCACCGAAGGTAGCTCTATTTTCCTTCTTAGTGTGGATTTTGGTGGTTTCCTTTACACGTTACGTTTCCCTTGGTTCAATAACCGCCTCACTCTCTGCTGTGTTCTTCCTTATGGTAAGCGATATGCCGAACAATATCTGTATAATGGCTCTCTTGATAGCCTTTCTCATAATTTTCAAACACAAGGACAATATTTCAAGGTTACTCAGCGGAACGGAGCACAGGATTTAGTATGTTCCTTTACGTTTTTTTAATAAATCTTATTTTGGGGACGCTTCGCGTTCTTTATATTCTTTTCTATCCCATAGACCTTTCCCCCGAAGAGGCTCAATACTGGGACTGGTCCCGGCACTTAGACCTCAGCTACTATTCCAAGCCCCCTATGGTGGCTTACCTAAACTTCATCTCCACGCAGATCCTTGGAAATACAGAGCTCGGAGTTAGGATAAACGCCGTTCTTCTTGCCTTTCTTCTTTCTTTGGTAACTTACTTCTTCGTTAAAAAGGTGTTTGACGAGAAAGTCGCCTTTGTGGCGTCCACACTGCCGAATCTCTTCGTGGGTTTATCCATAAACGCCGTTATCTTTACCACAGACTCACCTCTAATCTTCTTCTGGGGATTGAGTTTAATAGCTCTTTACTTTGCGGTGGAGAAAAATAGACTTTCCCTCTGGCTACTTGTCGGATTGTTGGGAGGGCTCGCTTTTTTGAGCAAGTATCCCGCGGTTTTCTTGCTTCCTTTAGGTATTCTTTACGTCTTTCTTGTGAAGCCCGAGCTTCTCAGGGATTTGAAAATTTACTCCTCAGTTGTTGTAGCATTCATAATTTCCCTTCCCGTTTTATGGTGGAATATAAAGCACGACTTTGTATCCTTTAAGCACGTTTCAAAGCTCGCGGAGAAGGGGAGCTCTTTTCCGAACATTTCCTCCTTTCTTGAGTTCTTAGGAGGTCAGGTTCTTCTGCTTTCCGTAATCCCCTTTTTTATACTCCTTTACGCTTGGTTTGATAGTATAAGAAAACGTAGAAAGAATCTTCTGTTTTTCACCATATTCTCCCTTTCTGTGTTTCTTTTCTTTGCTTTTCTTTCCTTAAAAAAGAGAGTTTACGCCAACTGGGTTGGTTTCGGTTATTACGCAGGTAGTGTTCTTATTGCCTATTACTTCGTAAAGAGCCCAAGAATTCTAAAGTTATCCACAGTCCTTTTAGGAGTTCTCCTGACTCTACTCCTTCACTTTACTCCTCTTTTTGATTGGCTGGGTCTTAGGAAGCTTTTGCCCCCTAAGAGGGACCCCACGAAGTTTTTAGTGGGCTGGGAAAAGCTCGGGAAAGAGGTGAGTAAGCTTTACACGGGAAGGGAGCTCATCTTTTCTCACGCCTACCAGATATCTGCGGAGCTCGCCTTTTACGTAGAAGGGAATCCGAGAACTTTTGTCTTTCACCTTGGAAGGAGAACCCAGTATTACCTCTGGAGAGACTGGCTAAAGGATTATAAAGGCAAGGAGGCTATTTTCGTAGGCTACCATCCACCGCCGAAGGCGGTATTTAAAAGTTTTAAAGAAGTTAAGTTCATTAAGAAAGTTCCCGTTTACTGGCGGGGTGAGAAGGTCAGGGAGTTTTATATTTTTAAGTTAAGCAACTTCTCGGGAGTGTTCTATGAAAAGCCCGTGGGTTATTAGAACCCTCAAACTCTTTTTTCCGATTGTCCTTTGGGGTTTTATTATTTATAACCTATTACCTTTCGGGTACTTTGAGATTTACGATGTTAAGGAAAAAATCGCACCGAGACCTTACGTAGAGGAAATAACTTATTACTTTGGGGCAAAGGTAGATGACCCTGAAGAAGTCCTAGAGGTTATGAACGAGAAAGGAGTTGATAGATTTTTCGGCTTTGTTAAAGGAATTTACAAAAACAGAATTTTTCCTTTGAGTGAAATTCCTAAGTGTGACTTTATAATCTTGAACGACGTTCCTCTTCCGCAGAAACTTCTGAACTTCTTTTTTGAATTTCTACCTTACAAACTCATTGCTGGTAGGGAAATTAGTTTTACCTACCACTTAGAACCTGTCCCCTCTTACTGTAAGGTGCTGTTTACTTACACCCTCTATGAAGACTATCCGAAACTTTTGAGAGATTTCCTTTTGGACCGCTCTCGAAACTTCGTCTATAAGCGGGTGTACGGCAGACTCGTATTTGAAAGGAATATAGTGGTAAACGGCAGGAACAAGGTAGAGATATACGCTTACTCCACGAGGAGCTTTTACTATCCCGGTGAAAGCACTATATACCCTTTTAAGCTTTTTGTAAACACCAACAGGAGTAACACCCTCGTTATAGTTTTTCGGGACGGAAAACCCTTCAGAGTCTACGATACTGACCGAGTAGTGGTTAAGATTAAAAAGGAGGGAGAGTACGTAGTAAAAGTTTACAAGTACCGTTTTAAATTCCTAAACTATTACTTCGGTCTTCGTTTCGTGGCTTACTCTTCCCCTATTCGGTTAACTTATTAGGTTAGAATGAAAGTTGTGCGTGCCTTTGTGGGATTCTTCGCCAACAAGAGTATTCACGAGCTGTCGGAAAGATTGAGAAAAGAGGCGGGTTACGGTATAGTTGGAAAGTGGGTAGAGCCCCAAAATTTCCACATAACTCTCCAGTTCTTGGGAGATATAACCGAGAGACAAGCTATAGATGTAATAAAGAACCTTCAAGAAATAGCAAAAAGGAATATACCCTTTAAGCTTACCTATAAAGGTTTGGGCGTTTTCCCCGATACTAAGAAAGCGAGGGTGCTCTGGATAGGAGTGTCCAGGGGTTCAGAAAAGCTAAAGAATCTTGCAAAAAATGTGGAGAGAATGAACGCGAGGGTAGGTATCCCTCCCAGCCCGAAGGGCTTCGTACCCCACCTGACGATATGCAGAATAAAGCAGTACGACAGAAAGGTCTTAAACAACCTTCTCAACAAATACAGAACCATCGAGTTCGGGGAAGAAGAGGTAAACCGCATAGCACTAATATCCAGCACCCTCACCTCCGTAGGACCCATATACACCGTTGTCGAAGAGTTTCACTTAGGGGTGTGAGAGATGCTCACCTATAAATCTGCAGGTGTAGATATAGACAAGGCTAACGAGTTTGTGAAGTACATAAAAGAGAAAGTTAAAAGGGAGTTCAACTTAGACGCCATAGGGGGCTTCGCCTCGGGTGTTCCCATAAGGGGTTATAAGGAGCCTGTAATCTTTACTACCACCGACGGAGTGGGAACAAAACTTAAAGTTGCTCAAGCTCTAAATAAACACGATACCGTAGGGATAGACCTCGTCGCTATGAACGTGAACGACCTTATAACAACGGGAGCGGAGCCCTTCCTCTTTTTGGACTACATAGCCACCGGGAAGCTGGAGCTTTCCGTAATGAAGCAGGTGATTGATGGAATAGTGAGAGGATGCAAGGAGGGGGAAGTCATATTGGCGGGAGGAGAGACCGCGGAGATGCCCGGCTTTTATCCCGAAGGAGTTTACGACCTTGCGGGTTTCTGCGTGGGAATATGCGAAAAAAATGAAGTGATAATGGGAAAGGAGATAAGGGAAGGGGACATTCTTATAGGACTGCCCTCCTCCGGATTTCACAGCAACGGCTACTCACTTATCCGGAAAGTTTTAGAAATAAAGGAAATAAAGTATACGGATTTCGTAGAAGAGCTCGGAAAAACCGTAGGGGAAGTCCTTCTCACTCCCACAAGGATATACGTAAAAGAGATTAAAAAACTTAAAAAAAAGGTAAAGATAAAAGGTTTGGCACACATCACGGGCGGGGGAATCCCCGAAAACCTTGCGAGAATACTTCCCGAAAATACAAAAGCCGTTGTAGAAAAAAGGAAACTTCCTAAAAATCCCGTTTTCCCGTGGATTCAGAAACTCGGAAACATTCCCGAGGAGGAGATGTTCCGCACCTTTAACATGGGAGTAGGGATGATAATAGTTCTGTCCGAAGAGGATAGTGATAAGGCTTTAGAAATTCTTAAGGACGCTTCGCGTATAGGAAGGATAGAAAAAGGAAACGGAGAGGTCGTTATACTCTGACGAAAATTCTGTATAATAACCATTTTGCAAAATCCCAACGGAGGTAAGGAGTTGAACATACTTGAGAGAGTCGCAAAAGAGGTTTACGAAGATACCAAGGTCAGACTCCACGCGAGAAACGTTGAGAGAGTTCTTCAGGCGGTCTTAAAGACGGGAGATTTCTGGAAGATTATTGATTATTCGGACCTCCCAGTCCCTGCGGCTTCAGGGATAATTAAGAAACTCATAGCGGAAGGCTACCTCTTTATCGACGACAACGAAAATATACTACTTACACAGAAGGGTTACGACCTCATTCAGGAGCTCGGTATTGAGAGCTTTGAGGACCACACCTGCAAAGCCTGTGAAGGAAGGGGAATTCCCTTTTACGACGATAAGGAGCTTTACAGAACCTTCGTAGAGCTTGCAAAGGACAGACCGAAAGCCATCCAAGACTACGACCAGGGAAGCGTAACTCCCGAAACTACAATATCTAGAGTACTTTTCTTGGACAGCAGGGGAGACCTCAGGGGTAAAGAGGTAATCGTTATGGGAGCTGAAGACGACCTAACCGGTCTTGCAATAGCCCTCACAAGGAAAGCAAAGAGAGTTCTCATAATTGATATAGACAAGAGGCTCATAGACTTTGACAACCAGATAATAAAAGAACTCGGAATAGACAACGCTGAAGCGATGGTTTGGGACTTAAGAAATCCCTACACGGAAGATTTCCTCGGAAAGTTTGACATCTTCATAACGGACCCCCCCGAGACCTTTGCAGCGTTTAGGGCTTTCATAGGTAAGGGAATAGCTACACTCAAGGATGCGGGGTGTGCAGGATACTTCGGACTCACCCTCAGGGATAGCTCCATCTTCAGGTGGAAGGAGTTTCAGGAAATTCTCATAAACGAATACGGAGTGGTAATCACAGACATCATTCAGGACTTTAACCATTACATGAACTGGGAATATCACCCTCAAACCAGAGCCGCCCAGATAGCTCCCGTTAAGAAAAATCCCACCGATATATGGTATAAGTCCGCATGGTATAGAATAGAGACGTTGCCCGGCTTCAAGAGATGGAACGAGCCTATTTCCGACGAGGTGTTCTACTTAGATGAGGAAGGTTCTACTACTTAGTTCCCTTTTCCTTTTTCCTCTCCTTCTATCCACTTCAAACTGTGCTTATAAAAGGGAGCAGTTGGAAGAAGAAACTCCACTTCCCACTAAGAAAGAAGAGGTGGAGGAAGAGATTATTCAAGAAAAGCCACCGCAGGTATTAAATCAACAAACTAAAGAAGAAAAAATTGTAAAGAAAAAGAGAGAAATCAAACTAACTCCTGAACAGGAACTGCTTATAAGAAACCTCGTTACGCCGGAGGAAGCAAAACCGAGTATATGGCCCGTTGTGGGTATAGTAAGCTCTAAGTTTGGATGGAGGAGAATAAGAAGATATAGAGACTTTCACGCAGGTATAGACATAGCCGCAGATTACGGAACTCCTATAGTGGCAACAGCTCCGGGTAAGGTGATATACGCAGGATATAAGAGAGGGTACGGTTACATGGTAGTTATTTACCACGGTTACGGTTACACCACGGTTTACGCCCATATGTCGGGTATTAATGTCAGGAAAGGAGATCTGGTGGACCGTGGAACGGTAATAGGTTTTGTAGGTGCAACAGGAAGAGCTACAGGACCCCATCTCCACTACGAGGTTCTCAAATACGGCGTAAGACAGGACCCGATTATATACCTTCCTTAGGCAAGTCCTCTTTTTTTAAGCTCGTCTTCGTAGATTCTTCTCCAAAGGATGTTCCACTCGGGGCTTCCCTCTAAGAGGTCTCTTGAATACTTCTTTATTCTTCTCCTGACTTCTTTTTCTATCTCCTCTTCAACCTTTAGGGCTTCCATAACTATCTTTCTTATCTTTCCCCTCACGACGGGAGGGTCCTCGTAGATATCCACGGTCTCGTCGGTCATTATGAGTTCCATTATCCTGTTTACTATCTGGTTCAGCCTCTCTCTTCTGTCGGTGTGTATATCCATTTCTTCCGCGAGCTTTTTCCTCACTGCTTGGAAAGCCGTTCTGTAATCAATGCCTTCCTTCTCTAAAACATCTAAGTTTTGCTTCAGGACTTCCTTTGCCTTATCGTCTAACAATCTTTCTTCTTCCTGTGCCTTTTTAAAAATCCCTATTATTTTCTTTTTAAAGGTCATTTCATCTTCAAGTTCAAGGACTCTCTCCTCATGGGCGAGACCTCTCACTATCGCTTCGGCTATCAGCTCAACAAGTCTATCAGGAAATCTCATTCACACCCCCTTAACTTAAATGATTATAATAGAAGGCTCTAAAGGAAATTTTCCAGCAAATACCTTACTTCTTCTGTATAATCACCTCTCTCTGTGTTTATTACAAGAGGTTTATCTACATCCAAAGGACCTTTTACGTTCTTTATAGAGGTTATTATTGAAAGCCTCGCCTTTTTTTGAAAGGTAGGATAAACGAGGCTCAAGAATCGGGGAGGAAGGTTATGTTTTTCAAGATGGGAGAAAGATTCCGCAAGCCTGAAAGCCGGAGCGAGGAGATTGAGGTATCCACCGTCCCTCAATAGGTAAGCTGAGGCTTTAATAAAATCCTGAAGAGTTCCTTTTACCTCAAAGTGGTAAGGGTCAGGGTTGGGCGAGTGCTCCTTGAGATAAAAGGGAGGGTTAGCCACTACGACATCAAAACTGCCTTTCTTAAAATGTTTACCTATTTCCTTTACGTCAGCTTTAACCACATCAATGAGGTGCGTAAGCTCATTTAACTCAACGTTTTTCTTTAAAAGGGAAAGCATGCAGTCGTCAACTTCTACAGCTGTGACACGGACTCCAAACTTTTTAGCTAAAACTAAGGAGATGAAACCGAAACCCGCACCAAGGTCTACAACCTTAGAGCTTTTTCTTATTCCACGAACCTTGGAAAGGAAAAGGACTAAATCTACCGAAACTTTATGCTCTTTTGGTTGATAAAGGAAGAGTTTTCCACGGAAGAAGGGAAAAGGCTTATTATCTGTATTTTTCAATTAACTCTGACAGAGTTCTTGCCCTTTCGTATACCTTTTCCCACTCCTTGTATTCTTCCAGAGTTTGGGCCGTTGCAAGCTTTTTAGCCGCCTTTTCAAACTCCTCTTTTAGCTTATCTGCAGGCGGGAGTTTTCCTATCTCGTAAGCCTCTTCCGCAAGTATTAAGACCTTCTTGGGAGTAACGTCAAGAACACCGTAGGTTACAGCTATACCGTTTTTATCGTCTCCGTTGAAGTAAACCAGTCCAGGCTTTAAAAGAGTCATTAAATACATGTGGTTTTCTAAGATTCCTACCTCTCCCTCTACGGTGGGGACGTTTACGCTCTCAACCTGTCCGGA
>WFPV01000152.1 GCA_015487405.1 Aquifex sp.
CCTCAAAAAAGCCCTGGCAGAAGATACTCATAGCCTTCGGGGGACCCCTTTTTAACTTCCTCCTTACGATTCTGCTCTTTACCGCCATATTCACCGCAGGTGTAGAAGTTCCTAAATACATAAAAGAGCCAGTAGTCGTCGGATACGTTGAGAAGAGCTCCTGGGCTGAGAAGGTGGGACTAAAGCCCGGAGACAAGATTGTAAAAATAAACGGCTATGAGGTAAAAAAGTGGGAGGAGCTGAAGGATATCCTCTTAAAACTTTCCTTAGAAGGGAAGAAGGAGACCTACCTATACGTTGAGAGGGAGGAAAAGGTTTTAGCTATAAAAGTTCAGCTTCCCGAGTTTAAGACGGGACAGGAAAAGCTCGGGATAGCTCCCTACATTCCTCCCGTTGTAGGGGGAGTTATGGAGGGTTCCCCGGCGGACCAGGTGGGTCTCCGTCCGGGAGACGTTATTTTGGAAGTGAACGGAAAAAAGGTTAGCACCTGGTATGAGCTCGTTGAGATAGTAAGAAAAAGTAAAGGAGAGACCCTAACGCTGAAGGTAAAGCGCGGAAATAAAATCTTTGAAGTCTCCGTTATTCCCGCAGAAAACCCGAGAACAAAACAGCCTTTCCTCGGGATAACTCCTAAGGTTGACACCGTTAAGGTATCTCACCCGTTCCCGGAGTCTTTAAAGCTGGCAGTAGAAAGAACGAAGGAACTTACCCTATTAACCTTCCAGGTTCTCTGGGGACTTATAACGGGAGATGTCTCCTTTAAAACGCTCGGAGGCCCTATAGCGATAGCTCAGTTTGCGGGACAAGCTGCGGAGACGGGAGTTATGGCTTTCCTAACTGCTATGGCTTTCATTTCCCTACAGCTCGGGATATTTAACCTCCTTCCCTTACCCGTTCTGGACGGAGGACTGATTCTCCTCTTCCTAATAGAGTGGATAAGGGGAAGACCCCTTCCCGACAAGTTTAAAGAGACCTGGCAGAGAGTGGGCATAGCTCTCATTCTTACTTTAATGGTCTTTGTTTTTGTAAACGACATTCTCCGTCTTTTCGGAATAAATTAAATGCTTACGGCTATGCTGAGGAAGGCTAAGGTCAGTGACGCTAAGGAGATTTACGAGCTTTTAAATATTTACGCCCGTAAGGGCGTCCTACTTCCAAGAAGCTTAAACTCTATATACGAAAATATCAGAGATTTCTGGGTTTACGAGGAAAACGGAAAGGTGCTCGGGTGCTGTGCCCTTCACGTGGTCTGGGAAGACCTCGCAGAAGTAAGGAGCTTAGCTGTCTCTCCCGAAAGGCAAGGGGAGGGGATAGGCTACGAGCTCGTTAGAAGGTGCATCTTAGAGGCTTGGGAGCTCGGAGTCAAGAGGGTGTTCTCTCTTACCTACGTTAAGGACTTCTTCTTAAACAACTTCGGATTTAAAGAGATAGATAAATCCATCCTTCCCCACAAGGTCTGGGGTGAGTGTATTAACTGCGTGAAATTTCCCAACTGCGACGAAGAGGCGGTTTTATTGGAACTCTCGGAAGAGCTAATAAGAAAGATAAAAGAGAGAGAAAAGGTAAGGGAGGCGGTTTAGTATCCCCCTTCTTTGGGAATCTTGACCTTGTTCCAAAAGATTCTGTAAACGAAGAACTTGTATGTCAGGACTAAGGGAACACCTATAGCCGCAACGATAAGCATTATCTTGAGAGTGTGCTCGGAGGAGGAGGCGTTAAACACCGTCAGGGAGTTAACGGGATTCTTGAAGGGATTTTGGTCGTAAATGGAGGGAACGAGAACCGGGTATATGCTGACAAAAGAGAGGGCTATGACTCCGAGTATAGTTATACTTGAGCTCCAGAAGGCGAGGGAGTATTTACCCCTGTTTAGAGCTACAAGGACCGTAATGTAAGCCACAAGAATTATGGGAGGAATGGGGAATATGAACATCCTTATAAGGAAATTGTGAAGTAGCTCGGGGTGGTAAATCGTCGTAAGCAGGTGAACTATGAGGTATAAAACCGCTGTGTCAACCCAGAGCTTTTTGGCGAGGCTGACCACCCTTTCCCTCAGCTCTCCCCTCGTAGTCATGGCCAGGTAAGTAGCCCCGTGAAGAGCCACAAAGCTCATCGTAAGTAGAGCTATAAAGAGAGCGTAGGGGTCAAAGAGATTTATCATGAGTCCCGTGTAAGAACAGTCCTTGTCCGCACAGATGATGTAGGTCTTTATAACCTCTCCGTAGAGTTCCTTTTCAACGGCTTTAACGGGGAGTCCCTTTATGACGTTTCCGAGGGCAAGTCCAAAGAGAAAGGTTGCTCCAACGCTTCCCACCACAAAGAGCCAGTCCATAATCCTTTTCAGGAAGGGTGTGGGCATCTTTCCCCTGTATTCCAAGCCTATGGCTCTCAGTATGAGCATAAGGAGTATGAGGATGAAGGGAATGTAAAGTCCGCTGAAGACTACGGCGTAAGCTACCGGGAATGCCGCAAAGAGTGCTCCCCCAGCCAAGATTAACCAGACCTCGTTGGCATCCCAGACGGGTCCTATGGCGTTGAGGATATACCTCCTGTCCTCCTCCGTCTTTGCCACGAAGGGATAAATCATACCCGCACCGAGGTCAAAGCCGTCTAAGACGGCGTACATGGCGATGATAATACCGATGAGAGCAAACCAAGTGATTTGTAAAGCCTCCATGGCTTAACCTCCAACAGTTGTTTCTTCAGGACCTTTCTTAACCTTGTAAACCATAAGTCCGAGGAACATCAGGAAGACTATCCAGTAAATGGTTGAGAAGATGATTATGGAGGTCAGAATCTGTCCTGCGGGTAGGGGAGAAGCCGCGTCCTTTGTCTTGAGGATGTAGTAAACCACCCAGGGCTGTCTTCCCACTTCAGCGAGCACCCATCCCAAGATGTTGGCGATTATCGGTAGGGGTATAGAAATCACGAAAAGTCTGAGAAGGAGTTTCCTCTTTTCTATATCGTTTCTAAGGATGTAAAAGAAGCCAAGGCTCGATATGAGTGCAAAGAACACTCCGAGGAAAACCATTCCTCTAAAGCTCCAGAAGGGAATCCAGGTAGGTGGTAAATCCTCCTCCGTTATATAAAGGGATTCCCTTCCCTTGAACTGCCTCGGGTCTAACCAGAGGTGAGGTAGCTCATCGTCGGAAACCTCCTCACCCTTCGCTATTTTCTGGTAAACCTTTACGAGGTCGTGGATTCCGTAAACCTTAGCCTCTGGGTCGTGGTAAGCGAGGATGCTGAGGAGTTTGGGAATTTCAATTCCTGGTAGGATTTCTAATCCTGCTCCCTTCTCGGTTTCCCACTTTCCTTCAGCCATAGCGAGCTTTAAGGGTTGGGTCTTTGCAACCTGATAACCGTGCAGGTCTCCCACGATTATCTGAAGGAGTGAAGCAACCATCCCGATAATTACCGCGAGCTTAAAGCTCTCCTTCGCAAAATCAAGGTGTCTTCTCTTCAGTAGGTAGTAGGCACTGATTCCCGCAACGAAGAAGGCTCCTGTAATTACTCCCGCGAGGAACATATGGGAAAACCTGAAGGGTGTGGAGTAGTTAATCACCGCTTCAAGGAAGCTCTTGAGTCTTGCCACTCCATTTTCCAAGTAAAAGCCCTTAGGGGTTTGTTGCCAGGAGTTTGCCACGAGAATCCATAAAGCTGAGAGGTTCGTTCCCAGTGCTACCATCCACGCCGAAAAGGCGTAAAACTTGGGACTGACCCTGTCCCTTCCAAAGAGAAGAACTCCCAAGAACACGGACTCAAGGAAGAAGGCAAAAATTGCCTCTATAGCGAGCGGAGCTCCGAATATATCACCGACAGTTTTGGAGTATTCTGACCAGTTTGTCCCAAACTCAAACTCTAAAACAATTCCCGTCACTACTCCCGCGGCGAAGTTTATGGCAAAAAGCGTCGTCCAGAACTTTCCCATCCTTTCGTATAAAAGCCTCTTCTCGTCGTCCTCCTCCGTCGCCCATTTAGTCCAGATTATGGCGAGAATCAAAGATAGCCCGAGAGTTATGGGGACGAAGAGGAAGTGATACATTGCTGTTAAGGCAAACTGTATCCTCGCCAAAAGAACGCTATCCATAGCGTCACCTCCGTTAGTAAGTACTTACCAAAGGTTAAATTTAAAACTTTATTGATATATTAGGAATATGATTTTTGTCAGAAAGTGTGTATTTACTAACTAACCTTTATCACCCTGCCATCCTTAATTTCCACAATCCTGTCCGTTTCTTCCGCAAGTTCCTTTTCGTGAGTCACCATCACGATAGTTTTCCCCTCATGATTCAATTCTTTAAATATCTCCATTACTCTCCGGGTGTTTAAGGAATCTAAGTTTCCCGTAGGCTCGTCCGCCAAGATGACAGCAGGCTCGTTGGCTATCGCCCTTGCTATTGCTACCCTCTGTTGCTCCCCTCCCGAGAGTTGGTAAGGTTTTCTGTTTTCCTTCCCACCGAGCCCGAGCCTCTTTAAAACTTCTAAAGCCCTTTCCCTCGCCTCCTCAAACCTTATCCCCTTCTTTAGCATAGGTGTCATAACATTTTCTAAAGCCGAAAGCTCAGGAATTAAGTAGTGAAACTGGAAGATAAAACCGAGCTTGTTGTTTCTCAGAAAAGAAAGCCTCTTTTCGTTATTAAAGTCTATCTCCTCTCCATCTAAAAATACCTTTCCCTCAGTGGGTTTGTCCAAAAGTCCTAGGATGTATAAAAGGGAGCTCTTTCCCGAACCCGAAGCCCCCACTATGGAGAGGAACTCCCCCTTTTTCACTTCTATATTTACTCCTTTCAGAATTTCGTAATCTCCTATTTTCTTTTTTATGTTTTCTCCCTTCAGGATTACCTCATCCTCCACTTCTGAACACCTCTACCGGGTGGAACTTGGAAGCCCTGTAGGCGGGATAAAAAGAAGCGAGGAATGAAGTCAGAACCGCAAAAATGAATCCGTAAAGGTGATAGGAAACACTCCTGTCTAAGATAAAGCCCTGAGCCCTTATAATTCCCTCAACCTCTATCTTTATAGTCTCAAGCCACTCTAAGATAAAGAAGCCTGCTACGTTCCCCGCAATCCCACCCAGAACTCCAATTATAAGACCCTGGAGCGTAAAGATAAGAATAAGGTCAAAAGGCTCGTATCCCATAGCCTTTAAAATCGCTATATCCCTCTTTTTTTCTAAAACCGTCATCATTATGATGTTAAAGATTCCGAAGCCTGAGACTGTTAAAATTGCGAAAATCACGGAGCTTGTGATAATTTTCTGAATTTTAAAAATAGATAGAAAGTTTTTAAAGGACTCCTGCCAGCTTTCTGCCTTGTAGCCCGTTTCGGCGGAAAGCTTCTCAGCGTAGTATTCAGACAGGTTGTAATCCTTTAGCTTAATCACTATCTCGTTAACCTCACCAGCTCTATCTAATATGTCCTGGAGCTTCTTTATGTGAAGGTAAACCCTGGATTTGTCTATCTCCGTTATACCCGTGTTCAGAAAGTCAATAACCTTCAGCCTATACACTTCGCCCGAAGGAGCTACGAACGTTATCTTCTTTCCAACCTCGTAAATCCCGAGCTCGTGAGCGAGCTTAATTCCCAAAATTACGGAGCTCCTGTCTCTCTTCATCTCTTCAAGACGTTTATGAACCAGGTATTCACTGAGCGAAAGCGTTCTTTCTTCCTTGTCAGGGAAAATCCCCACCAAGGTCGCTGCCTTCTCCTTAACTCCGTAGATGATTACTCCATTACTCACCAAGTGGGGAGCCACTCCCACCACGTTCTTATCCTTTTCGTATCTCCTTACAATCTCCCTGTAGTTCCTTATGTTGTCCTTCTCCTCCTTCGGCTTATAACCGAGAACTTTAAACACACCTTTTTCGTAATACTTCCTCAAAATTTCCGTCTTATCCGTCGTAGGCTCTACCATAATCTTGACGTGTCCGTTTATGTTGAGAGCTTCCTTTAAAAAAAACTTCTGAAAGCCGTTCACCATAGAACTCATAACGATGAACGCCGCGGTCCCGATAATCACCCCCAGTGTAGCCACAAAACTCTGACGCTTTCTCTCTAAAAAGAACTTCCAGGAGATAAAAAAGTTGTGTTTCATTTTAGATACGCTTCGCGTAATTAAGATATTTACTTAAATAATCAATACCCGAAGCGTAAGCGAACACTACCGAAATCCCTAAGAGAACTTCACCCAGTTTAAAACCAGCAAGTATAAGACTAATAGAAAAAAACTCTAAAAAGGTCTTTACCTTTCCCAAAGAAGAAGCCTCCATGTAAAACCCTTTCTCCACAGCAAGACTCCGTAAAAAGGAAATGCTTAGCTCCCGAAATGTAAGGAGTATGACCCAGATAGCCTTAACTTTACTCACCTCTACGAGGGCGATAAGCGGCAGGAGAACAAACACCTTATCCGCGTATGGGTCAAGTAGCTTCCCGAAATTGTTAACTGTATTATTCTTCCTCGCTAAATTTCCATCAAGCCAGTCTGTCAAGGCTCCCAGAAGATAAAGAACGAGTGCAACCGTAAACTCCCTTTCCAATATAAAGAACACCACTGGAAAGGCTAAAAAAACTCTAAGCCACGTAAGATAATTCACCATGCCTGATTAATAGTGTAAATAGTTTTCATATAATTTTTAAAAGTGCAGTGGCTGATAGCTTACGATATTTCAAATAATCAGATAAGAAACAAGGTTTCAAATTTCTTACTCAGATACGGTTACCGAATTCAATACAGTGTATTTTACATTCCGAAAGCTACAAGAAAGGAAATAGAGACAATCAGAAACGAAGTAAGCAGAATGATAAATAGAAGAACCGATAGGGTGTTCTTTTATCCTATAAAGAAAATAGATATTTTTAAAGGTTATCCCTTACAACCTTGGGATATAACTGTTGTTTAGATGGATAGGAGAATTCTTACTATAATTTCCTCTTCTAAGATTTCTTTATCACATGGTAGAATAGTTGTAGAAAAAGGCAATGAAAAGCACTCAATTCCATTGAAGTATATAGAAAGCCTTATTTTGTTAGGAGAATTTTCTTTAACTTCAAAACTTATAAATAAATTATTAAAAGAGAAAATTCCCGTTTTTCTATTAACTCAATATGGGAATTTGAAAGGTGTTCTTTACGCAGATTATTTTCCAAGCAATTCTTCAGCTCGTTTACAACAATATGAAGCTTATAAAAATAATAGATTAAAAATTGCAAAATTTTTTGTAAAAGAAAAAATAAAAGCAATAGAAGAGTATTTTGAACTAAATTTAAAGGAACAAAGAAAGAGTATTGAAAAATGTAAAGATTTAAATACTCTACTTGGTATTGAAGGAAACGCCTCTCAGCTTATGTTTAGGGAATTTAAGAAAAAATTGCAAACGGAACTAAGGTTTGAGCTAAGAACATACAATCCTCCAAAAGATGAAGTAAATTCTTTACTAAGCTTTTACTATACTTTTCACTACTGCTTAGCTATACCTATAATCCTTACTTTAGGATATGACCCATATATATCTTTTTTACATGTGAAAAGAGGGAAACATGCTTCCTTTGCGTCTGACATAATGGAGCCTTTAAGACCTGCTCTAACAAAGCAAATTCTTAATGCTATAAATAAAAAGATGTTTTTATCTAAAGACTTTGAAAGGGATGGAAAAGGAGTTTACTTAAAAAAGGAAGCCTTCAATAAACTTTTAAATTTGGTTGAAAGCCATAAAGATAAAAACTTGAAAAAGTTAAAAGAAATATTAAATAAATTTTTAGAGGCTGTATAATGCGATTTGTGCTTTGCTATGATATTAAGGAAGAGAAAAGGAGGGGTAAAGTAAGAAAAATCTCAAAATCGTTCGGACAACACCATCAGTTAAGTGTATTCCTAATAAATGCGAATAGTCTTTCAGAGATACTACACGAAATAGATAAACTAATTGAAGAAGAATATGATAGATTGTTAATCGCAGAAGTTCATGGAGATATACTTTACCTAGGAAGACCTTATGAAGAAATAAACTGGACTATATAAAAGGAGAGATAGTAATGAAACTATGTTTTATAACCTCTAAAAGGAAACACAAAAATATAGATTTAAATAATTACGATTTGGTATATTCATTTATAAATCTGAATGAAATTCCTAAAAAAGCCTTAGTTGTTGAAAACTTAAAGGGAAATTTAAAATTCTACAATATAAAAAATGGAAGAAAAAAAGTATCAGATGAGGTGGAATACGCACTAAAGTTTTGGTTGGAAGAAGGTTACTTAATATTAGAACGCATGTCTGAAGCCAAAAAGTATAAATATTCTTATACTGTTCCAATACCAATGTCAATAATAGGAAGATTTATTTATAAAAATGATATTTATAAATTTTATTCATCATTTTTATTTGCTTACTTTTTCGGTAAATATAAGTTTAGACATAATGTATTTCAAAATGTAAACCTGAAGGTTTCTTTTGTTGGTTATGACTTTTCTCTAAGCTTATGGGAAATAATTTCTTCAAGGCTAATTACCTATGTTATGTTTTTTGACTACATTAATGAGTTTGTATATCAACCTAAAATTACAAATAAATTGTTAATTAACAACATATTAAGTTACATTTTTACCGTTCCTTCACTTGAAAAAATAGCTTATGAAACAGAGTTATTTTTAAATAAATATAAAATCTAATACAGTATCTTTATTTGTCCCATTCCCATCGTTGTTTTTCTCCCTACACCTGAAAATTCACCAAAAACCAGTAAGGCATTTAGCCACTTTAAAATTTCTTCATTATCTTCTTGAAATTCCATAGTTATATCGCCTACAAATCCCACTACTTTTCCCAAATTTCTAAAAAACACCTTTTTAGTTTTAAGGTTATACCCTGAAACTATTATTCTTTTCTCAAAAGTTTCTCTTAAATCTATGTGAGGTTTAAAATCAGCAAATTTATTCCATTTTCTCATTAAACTTTTGAATATTAACTTGGGTTCTGGAATAGGATAATCGTATTTACCTTTCTTAAAAGTTGTTGGTGTAACAAAACTGAGCTTTGCAGTGTTGTTAGACGTAGATTCCTCATAAATTGTAGAAAAAGATTTAATGTTTTTCTTTTCCACTTTCAAGTTTAAAATCTTTCTAAACTTAATGTTCATAAATTTAAAAGTCTCTTCACCTATTAAGAAACTTGATAAAAACTCCTTAGCAATATCATCTATTAAAAATGAAATATAAAGAGTTAAACCATTTTTATTAAGTTTATACCAAAGGGAAAAGGGCTTATCTTTGTAATTGGTATGAAGTGTATATGCAATATCTTCCTTTAATAATTTAAAGAAAAGTGCATGAATATCATCTCCAAAAAAGTTTTTAACTTCATTTTCCGTTGATAGATTTACTCTTATTTTTATTGGCATACCTTAAATTATTTTCTCAACAAATCAGGTGCTATAAAAGAATTCCTCTTGCAAATTGTGTAACCCTGACATAAATCATAAAATTTTGTGAGGCAAATTCTTTAAACTGAGAATCAAAGCCTGCAGAAAGCAGGCTCCGGCTACTTGTCAAGAGAAGAGTGAATTTTGGCTCCAAAGCCTTGATTTTCTAAAGTTTGCAAGAATTCCCTTGATTTTCAATTGTTTTATGAGTTGAAGGGTAACGGGAGGAGTTTCTAAGATTTTTATAACTTGATTTTCAAAGGGGTTTGGAGTTGCTCTTGCAATAATGCCCTGTTAATAAGGGATTGCGACCCGACTTTTTGTACAAGTACTGCTTTATCTTCAACTGGCTTGCAATAATGCCCTGTTAATAAGGGATTGCGACGAATCTATGAGAAGTTTTCTTATTCCTTCTCTGATTTCATCTTGCAATAATGCCCTATTTAGGGAAATAAATTGTGTAAAATTATCTGTGGAGGGATGTGGGAGAAAAATATCTTTAAATATCAGTTTGAATTTTTGACTGATGCTTATATAGGTGGGAGTAATACTAGAGAGGAGGCTAATTTTAGACCATTATCCTTCATAGGAATACTTAGATATTGGTTCAGAGTTTTTTCTGCAACACTCACGAACAATGTAGAGGAAATTTTTGAAAAAGAAAGCGAACTTTTCGGAAATCAAGTAAAGGCGTCACGGATACGTTTAAAAATTAAATCTTTTAATAGAGAAATTGTTAAACATCACAAAGTGTATCCATCTAATATAGCTTACTTAGGTTATGGAAATATCTCTTATGATAAGTCTGCAAAAAAATTCACACCATCAAGACCATTTATTCCTGCAGGTTCAAAATACAAAATAGAGTTTTTAGTTCCTGAAAGTTTAAAAGATAAACTTGAATCTCTTTTATATTTAGTGTCAAAATTCGGAGCTTTAGGAGGAAGAAATAGAAGAGGTTTCGGGAATTTTATACTTATACCTCTATACGATAGTGAATATAAAAATTGGGAATACTTTGATGTTGACGAAATTAGAACTGCTTTTAAGAATTTTGAAAATTTATTAAACTACACCAAAAAAAGAAAAGTAGTTACACTGAAAGTTTACGAATATGGAAAGGGACACAATCCTGTAGACCTTCTAAATGATTTCGGAGAAAAGTATAAACATTTTAGAAATAGAAGAAATCCCGATTACCAAAGCTTTAAAAAATTTTTATTGGGTAATCTTAAAAAAGATGAATGCGTAGTTTATCAAAGAGTAAATTTTGGGCTTCCCATAAATATCATGTATAGAAGTTTAAACGGCAAAAAAGGAAGTATAAATCTATTCTCTGGAAGAAATTCCTTAAGAAGAGCATCCCCTTTAATGCTTAAAGTCGTAAAGGAAAATAAGAATACTTATTCCTTATTATTAATATTAAACTTAAGTAAATTTAGACCTTCAAACGCTGAAATACTTGCGGTTTCTGGAAAGAAAAGGAGATGTGTTAATCCGGGAATTAGCCCTTTAGATTTTATTGAAAACGAATTTATTAAAAGCTATTTGGGAATAAAAGAACCTTTACTGGTATTTTAGGGAGGTGAGGATGGAAAAATACTTAGTTGTATTTTCTTTTTCCCCCGTGCAAGGTTTCATATCCGCATCAAGGAAAACGAAAGACTTTTTTATGAGCAGTTATTTACTTTCGTTTTTAACAAAAAGAGTTTTAGAAAGAATCTCAAATTTAAAAGAAGATGTTGAAATTGTATATCCACAAATAAAAAATTCTGAAATATGTGAAACCTTAACCGCAAATTATCCGAACAGATTTGTTGTAAAGGTTGATATAGAAGATATAGAGGATTTTATAAATGAAATTAAAAAAGCTTTTGAAGAGGAAATTAAGTATATTTCTCAAAAAGCATGTGAAGATTTAATTGGTGAAACGCTTAAATTACTAAAAAACGAAGAATGTTCTAAACTTAACGGGCAAGAAATTAAGAATGCTTTGGAACAGTTAAAGAAGCAATTTGAAACGTATTTCGGAAGTTACGTAGCCGCAAAAAAGCTTGAGGGAAACTATAAGGATATTTACGAAGAAACAGAAAGAATATTAGGGGCAAGGAAAACCTTCAGAAATTATTGTGGAATAGTTGATAGAGCAAAAATTAATGGCAGATACCCCGATGGGTGTAGTGTATGTGGTGAAAGACTTCACTTGAGTATTGATTTTAAATCAGTAAAAGATGTGGACGAAAATGAAAAGCTTTGCGGAGTTTGCTATATAAAAAGAAGGCTTTATAAAATATACCTTAAACATACAATAAAGTGTAAAGAAAAAGATTTTGAAAACTTCTTTGAACACTTTCCTTCAACTCACGATATAAGCTTATCAAAGGAATATTATGAGTTTTTAAAAGAGCTTTCTCAATATGAAGATGGGGATTTTGTGAAAAGATTCAGCCGGAAATTAAACCAGATTATAAATAAAGGAATACTGCCCAAATCTTACGGAATAAATCTTAACTTTGTTAAATGGATAAATGAAAATAACCTTAATGATTTCAAATATGTTCCTATTACCGCACTATCTACCCAAGAAATAGAAAATTTAATAAAAAGTGAATCAGACAAAGATGTGAAAAAAGAACTTGAAGACTATTTAAAAGAACTAAAAACATTTCTAAATACTTTTAAAGAGAAAAAAGGTAAGGATGCTGAAGATATTTTTAATTCCCCCAAATATTTTTCAATAATTTACTCGGATGGAGACAACATAGGTAAGATACTTGGAGGAGAAGGTATTTACGCAGAAGATATGGAAAAATTCCATATTGACTTTTCAAGAAAGCTTTCAGAATATGCAGATACAATTGTTGAAGAAATAGAACGAAACGGGAATATACCGGGATTTGCAAAGGTAATATATGCAGGAGGAGATGACGTATTTGTATTTTCTCACAGAGAAGAAGTAATAAGAATTCTTAAATTAACCCGAGATAAATACAGGAAAATATTGGAAGAGTTAGTTAAAGAACCTACAAACTCCGCAGGTGTAGTTATAGGACATGCTAAAGTAAGCTTAAGACTATTGCACAAAAAAACTCACGAAGCAGAGCACGAAGCAAAGAATAAATTTGGAAGGAATGCATTTGTAATAAAAGTAATATCAAGAAGCGGTGAAGAAACTACCTTCGGAAGTAAGTTTTATTATGATGAAATAGATTCCCTTGAAGTTCTTAAAGCGGTAAAGGAGATTTATGAAAACCATGAAGGAGCATCAGGACTTCCTTATACACTTAGAGAAATTTCAGAAACTTTACCTTTTGAAGGAGATAAAAGCAAACTACTTAATGTCTTTCTTGCACTTTTTAAGAAAGAGTATAAAAGAAAGGAACTTCCTAAAGACTGTATAGATATTTTTGAAGAATTTTTAAGAAAACAAGAAGAAGCACATAGAGATTTAACCCTAAAAGAAATTGTTAAAAACTTCGCGGGGCTATTTTATGTAGGTAGATTCCTCGGAAGGAGAAGGTAATATGAAAGTAAGGCTTTATGAAGTTATACCCTACGATGCATTTGCTTTCGGAGACTTAAGCAATTTCCAAGCGGGGGAAGAAAGCTGGAGAAGAACTTTAGAAATTCCCGACGTTTCAAGATTTTTCCACTTAGTTGATGCGAAAAAAACAAAAATTTGCGGAGTTTTCATTTCTGATAAGGAAAAAATTTTATTGCCTGTTCCTGGGGATGTTGTAGCTCCGAGAAAGGGTGAAGAGGGTTGTTTATCAGTATCAATTTTGAAATCAAAACCAGACAAAGCTATAACCGATATAAAATCTGATTACTTTCCTGAAACTGAAGGTAAAGTTGAATCTGCTCAGGGATTTATAAGCTTCAATATTTTCAAAAATTACATAAAAGGATGTGAAAACCTCGGAATTACAGATAATTTAATAAAATCTTCCGATATATTTGTAAAAGAATTCAAAGTAGGATTAAGCCTGAATCAAGATACGTTCACGGCAGAAGAAGGAAGGTTGTATATGACTACTTATGTGAGACTGAAAAACAATTATTCGTATTTAATCCTAACTTGGGGAGATGAATATATTGAAGAAGGAGATTACCACATAGGTGGAGAAACAAGAGTTGCAAAAATAAAAGAATTTAACGACCAAAAATTTAAAGAATTTTTAGAAGAAAAAGTAAAAGTTAACGAAAATAAGTTATACAGGCTTTATCTAACAAGTTCAACATATGTAAGTGGAGAACTGAAAATCGGAACGAAAATTGTCGTTGATAATCTTGAGTTTGAACTTGTATGGGCTTTTATATCTGGTAAAGAGTGGATTTCCGGTTATAGAAAACCGGCAATACTTATGCTTAAGCCTGGAAGTGTTTTAATTTTAAAAGCTAATAAAAACGGTAATTTAACAAGATTGACCTTTATTGAGGAAAAAGCTTATCTACCTGTCTACAAAGATAAAGATAAAGCTGAAATACTTAATGAAGAAAAAGAACCTTCTTTTTTTGGATGGAATTACGGAATTTTTGAAAAATATGAATACAAGGGGGTTTAAATATGAGTAAAACTAACTTCCACAGGATAGTTTATTTTAAAACCTTAACCTCAACGCATATGGGAGCTGGACAAGGATTAGAACACATAGATCTTCCCATTCAAAGAGAACAACATACAAAGTTTCCTATATTTTACGCATCAGGAATAAAGGGGGCTTTCAGACAGTATGCACTTGAAAAGGCTTATGAAAACCTTAAAGATAGGGGATATAATTTAAGCAAATTAAACGAAGAAGTTGAAAAGTATCATCCCGGAGATGAAACTCAAGAAACTCCGAATGAAGTTTGTATACTTGCCCGTATGTTTGGTTCTCAAGATAGAAAGGGAATACTTTCTTATACAGATGCAAAAATTTTATTCTTTCCTGTTAAATCTTTAAAGGGCGTATTTGCTTACGTTACCTGTCCATATGTTCTTAACAGATATAAAGAAGAGACTGGAATAGGAAATAGCGATAAGGATATAAACTTGCAAGAAGGGGAAGTTATTTGCTCAGATTGCTTAGTTATAGAAAATAATGTTATTCTTGAAGAATTTCAATTCAAAAGAATATGTAATAAAGATGTATTAATTCAATCTTTGAATTTACCAAAAGCTCTTGAACAAGAAATTTTAAAAAGATATTGTATAGTTGATGATGATACATTTTCCTACTTTGTTGAAAACTTTACAGAAGTTATAACGAGAATAAAGATAAATCCTGAAACTGGTACTGTCGATAAAAGTAGTGGTGCCCTTTGGACTGAAGAGTATTTACCTTCTGAAACTATACTCTATTCATTAGAGTTCCGTGCAGATGATAATGAAAAAGAGATTGATAGTTTCTTACCAGAGGATCATTCACTTTTAAACTTAGGTGGAAATCAAACTATAGGAAAAGGTATTGTAAAAATATTTTATGGGGGGAGATACAAATGAGACTTAAAACAAAGAATCAGGAAATGGCTCTTTACGCTTTTAAATGTATTCAAGAAATAAAAGATAAAGGGGATAAAGAACTTGAAAATAAATACAAATCAAAAGCTAGAAGTTTACCTTCTATGATAACTCATAATGGACTTTTAACTACATTGACATTTCTTTACGCTAAGGCACAAGGGAAAAATGATAAAAAGGACACAGCCGAAAAATATCTACTTATACATATAATAGTGTGGCTTAAGAAATTAGAAAACAAAGATTTGGATGATGAAGATATCAAATGTTTTCTAAGGCATATTGCAAAGGAAGATTTTAGAAGACTTTTAATAATTTCTAAAGAAGCATTAAGTATTTCCCAATGGATTAAAAGAATCGCAGAAGGGGAGTTAGAAGGAAATGAATAGGATTAACTTGAAAGTTTTAGATAATATTAATTTTGCTCTCGTTTTTTATAAGCTTATGCCTTTTATTGAATTTAACGTTTATTTTAAGCTTAAAAACAAAGAGTTTTCCGAAAATATAACAATTTATGAAAAGATATTTGGAAATATTATAGATAAAATATCAGAAAAATATGATTTAACAGAAGGAGAAAAAAAAGATATTAGGAAAGCTTTAGATAGTAAGTTTTCAAACGTAGAAATTTTATCAAATCTGCTGAAACAAGTTAATAATAGGAACTCTCTGAGTAAAACTTTTGCCAAGAAGGTCATTCAGGAGTATACAGACAATGACTTTAAAACAATATCTCTTAGAACAGGATATAGGCTTATTATAGGGATGGGTATTCCTTCTTTTTTTGAAAATGGATTGACACTCCATCATATTTATGGAATTCCTTATATTCCTGCTTCATCTGTGAAAGGTCTTGCAAGATTTGTTTATATATTAACAAAATTTGTAAATGATTTTGACTTAGAAAAAGCGGAAAACATATTAAAAAAACTTGAAGCTAAAGAAATTAAAGATTTTAAGTTTTTAGAGAAAAATTTTGCAGAAATAAATAATAATGAGGAGGACAAAGAAAATCTATTTGTATATATCTTTGGCTCACAAAATTCTAAAGGAAGGGTAGTTTTCGGTGATGCTTTTCCAGAGAGGTTTAAGTATGTAGTTGATATAATGAATCCCCACTTTAGTAATTATTATAATGAGCAAGAAAGAAAGAAAAAGGGAAAGGATGTTATAGGTGAATGGCAAAATCCCATTCCTATCCCATTTTTGGCTATAGAAGATGCTAAATTTGTTTTCCCTTTTAAAGTTGAATCTATAGAAAATCAAAAACTTATTGAAAAGGTTATTGAAGACTGTTTAAAAGAAGCTTTAAAATTTCTTGGTATAGGTGCCAAAACAAGAAAAGGTTATGGATGGTTTGAAGAAGTGGAGAGTTAATCATGAAAATATTAATTGCTCCTTGGGGAAATCCTTTTGCGTGGAAAGAAACTGATTATGTTTACAATAACAAACATTTAAAAACTAAATGTTCAACTCACATTATAAAGGATGTAGAAAATCCCGAAAAAGTAATAATTGTCTGCCTTGATACATTATATGATTCTGAGAAAGCTCCAAAAAACTACAGTGAAATTATAAATAATGTTGAGGAAAGAATAAAATCTTTTATTGAAGAAAAACTTAAAGAAAATATAGAAGAATTTTCCGTAATTGTTTGTCCGGGAATAGGTATATTTAAGGATAAAGAGTCTAAAAAATTTAAAGAAAAGGAATTTAAAGGATATGCATCCGATTATTACTACTATTTACTCTACAAACTTTCTCAGGAATTTTTAAATTTATTTGAAAATAAAAATAGGCAGTTTGAAATACTTATTGACTGCACGCACGGAATAAATTATGCAACTATTCTTACAACAAATGCAATTAATGAAATATTAGGGATACTTTCTCATACGTTCAATATAACTGTTAAGGTTTTTAACTCAGACCCCTACATTCCGGGTGTTCAAACATCACTAAATATAAATCTCATAAGAGAATATAAACCCTTAAGCTCCATTCATATAAATAAGCAAAACAGAACGCAACTTTTACAACCTAATAGCCAAATAATAAATAATAAAGAAAAAACTTCTGCTATCGGAAAAGAACTTTCAAAGTTGAAAAGCAGCGATGATGTTCTTGTATTTTTGAAATCTTTTCACTTCGCCCATCCATTAGAGCTCTTATATTTTAAACAGGATTCTGATTGTTTAGAAGATTTAATTAAAAAGGCTGTTGAGATGTATGCGAATAATACAAATATAAGAATGGATAAAAATAAACTTATTGTTGAAAGATATGCTAAGTTTGAACCTTCTTTTGAAAATATAGTAAAAGCTTACATAATTTCACGCCTAATAGACATGTTTATAAACTACTCTAAGG
>WFPV01000153.1 GCA_015487405.1 Aquifex sp.
CCTTTACTATTTTTTCGCTTCCACACTCCGGACATCTCATATTTTCTTATTTTCCTCTCATCTCATTCGTGAACTACCCTTACTCAAATGAACTTAATTTCCCGTCGACCTCCAATCCTGCAAAAAACCCCGGAGGTCGACGGATTCTTAGAAAATCAATACCGAGCGATAGCAATGGCATCTTAATTTAAATTTTTAAAGACATATTTGAATCTTATGGGGAGAAGGGTAAATTCCTATAGATTGTTAAGAAATAGCATTTTAGGAAGCTGGAAGAGAGTATTTTTTCAGGCAAGGTGATAATCTTGTAAGGAATAAGCGAAAAAGACCTTATATTGCCTTTAGAAGTGAAAATTATTTCTTGCGGGTGATTTTTCTAATAACTTTATTTACTGCTGGTTAGCGGCCCTACTCGGAACAATCCTCAGTGAAGAAGCCAAACACGAACTTCTAAACAGGTTAAACTCTTTAAACTACGCGTAAACCTTCTTCCTTTTGAACATCACGTAAGCTATTATCTCAGCAACAGCCTTGTAAAATTCAGGGGAAATCTCCTTTCCCACCTCCACTGCGGGATACATAGCCCTCGCGAGCTCCGGTTTCCTAATTACGGGAATGCCATGCTCTTCAGCGATTTCTATTATCCTCTCCGCTATCCTGCCCTTCCCTTTCGCAACCACCACCGGAGCCCTGTCCCTGTTGGGGTCGTATTTAAGAGCTATCGCTATGTGGGTGGGATTCGTTATCACGACGCTCGCCTTTGGAACCTCCGCCATCATTCGTGTTCTTGCGAGCTCGCGCATCCGTGCCTTTAGCTTCCCCTTAACCTCGGGATTTCCCTCAAGCTGTTTGTATTCCTCCTTTAGTTCTTGCCTGGACATCATTATCCTTTTCTCGTATTGCCACCTTCTGTAGGCAAAATCCAAGAGTGCTATCAGGAATGCAGAAACTCCGAGGAGTATTAATAGGACAAAAAGGATGTTTAAAAACTTCTCTACGCTCTCCGAGAGTCCGCTTGCTGAGGAAAGGAGCAGAAAGTCTATACTACCTTTCAGGAAAAAGAGAGCTATCCCTATAAGAATTACAGCCTTAAGGCTGTTTTTAAATAAATCAAATAAGGTATTTAGAGAAAAAATCTTCTTCAGTCCCTCAAAGGGGTTCAGCCTCTCCGCCTTAAAGCTTAACGGTTTTAGCGTAAAGATAAAGCCGAACTGAGCTATGTGAGCAACTACAACAACTGTAATCGAGAGGAAGAATAGGGGAAGGAGAACTTTTAAGATTCCCGAGTAAATTCTTTCAAAAATTTCGGAAAGGGAGCTAATCTCCCCCTGAGCGTAGCCCGTTAAAACTAAGAAAGCCCAGACGATTTCTTTGACTATGTAGGTTCCTAAGAATATTAAGGTCAGGCTTCCGATGAGAACGACGAGGGAGGAAGCAACCTCGTGGCTCTTGGCTACGTTTCCCTCTTCCTTTAGCTTTCTTCTCCTATACGGTGTTGCCTTCTCAGTTTTGTTTTCCTGAGCCAAGTTATTCCCCTATTATCTTTATGACTACTCTCTTTGGTCTTTGTCCATCAAACTCTGCGTAAAAGATTTCCTGCCAGGGTCCGAGGTCAAGCTCTCCGTTTGTGATGGGAAGAACAACCTGAAGGTGCGTTAAGAGATTTTTGAGGTGTGCGTCTCCGTTGTCCTCTCCCGTTCTGTGGTGCTTGTAGTCCTCGCGGTAAGGTGCGAGTTTCTCAAGCCACTCCCATATATCCTCGTGGAGCCCCTCCTCGTCGTCTTGAATTATCACCGAGCTTGTGAGATGCATAGAGGAAACGAGACATAGTCCTTCTTTAACTCCGCTCTCTTTAACGGCTCTCTTTACCTCGTCCGTAATCCTTATAAGCTCCCTTCTCTTCTTTGTGTTAAAAGTTAGATACTTTGTATAAGCCTTCATAGCTCCACCTTCACACTGTCTTTGCCGTCGTATTTAGGAGAGAAAACGGCAAGCAAGACGGAAATCTCGTCCAGGTTCTTGTAAAAGTGAACCGCTCCTTTGGGAATGAAAGCTACATCTCCCTCCTCAAGGACTTCCCTCTTCCCGTCAAGGTAGAGCTCTCCTTTGCCCTTTAAGAGGACGAAGGTAAGGTCGTGTTCTGCGTGGTAGTGGGGAGTCTCGGAGGTTCTTATAAAGACGAGGAGCTGAGTGAGGTTCTCAGTCTCATTTAGCTTTATCGCTTCTATCTCTTTAACAGTTTCCATCATAGCCTTAATATCGTTGTCTAAAAACCATACCATAGAAGGATTGAACATCTTCATAGCTCTATCTCCTCAAAGGAGTAAATCTTTTTAAACTCCTCGGAAGGCTGAACATCCTCTCTCACGGACTGAAGAACCTTAAAGCCCGCTTTCCTTGCCACCCTCAGCTCGTCGGGATTATCCGAGACAAATAGTATCTCTTCCGGATTTAGTCCTATTTTTTCTGCTATCCTGAGGTAGGACTCCTTCTCCTTCTTACTTCCTATCTTCGTGTCAAAGAATCCGGAAAATAAATTGAGAATGTTCCCGTATTCTGTATGGGAAAAGAAAAGCTCCTGAGCCTTCACGGAGCCCGAGGAGTATATGTAAACGGGAACGCCCTTCTCGTTCCACTCCTTAATCTTTTTGTAGGCATCCTCGTAGAGGGGAGCCCTCAGCTCACCGCTTTTGAATCCCTCCTCCCAGATGTAGCCCTGGAGCTCTTTTAGAGGTGTTATCTTTCTGTCTTCGTCTATCCACCTTGAGAAGGTTTCCACCGCTTCTTCTAAATTTAGCTCCTTTCCTACTTCACGCGAAGCGTCCCTGATTATCTCCTGAATTACAGGTTTGTCCCAGTTTTCCTCTAAAAACTCACAGAGTTTCCGTTTGGAGTAAGGGAACATAATCTCCTTCACAAAGCTAAGAGGTGCTATCGTTCCCTCTATATCAAGGAGAACCGCCTTAACCATTCACCACTTCCTCGTATTTGGGGAACTTCTCCGCTATGTCCGAGCCCGTGTATTCCGCAACCCAGCCCTCGGGAGTGGTGAAGAGCCTTATACACTTAAAGTTCGGATTCTCTCCCATATCAAACCAGTGTTTGGTGTTCGGAGGAACGCTTATGAGGTCTCCTCCCGTGCAGTGCAGGATATAAACCTTGTCGTTGGGATGAAGGTAAAACACTCCGTCCCCGTAAACGAAATACCTCACCTCAAAGTCGCTGTGGGTATGCTCCTTTAGAAACTTCTCCCTGAGCTCCTGTTTCTTCGGGTGGTCGGGAGTCATCGCTATGACGTCGTAGGACTGAAATCCATATTTTTTTATGAGCTTATCTATCTCATGCTTGTAAGCTTCCAAAATCTCCTCATCGGAAGCGTTTTCGCTGAGCGGCTTGTTGGCGGTCCAACGCTCAAAGAGGACGTTTATTTCTTTAAGCTTCTCAGCTATTTTTTGGGGGTCCGTGATATCTTCTAAAAGCTCACCGTTTTCTGTGTAAATTCTTAACCTGCTCATATTAATAAATAATATTTAGAGACCGCCTTCGGCGGTGGTTTTTTAAAATAAGAGCTATGCGAATAATCCTTTTCTCGGGAAAGGGAGGAGTAGGAAAGACCACCATATCCGCCGCAACGGGATACAGACTCGCCCAGCTTGGGAAGAAGGTTATTATCGTCTCTTTAGACCCCGCCCACTCCCTTGCGGACAGCTTTGACGTTCCCGAAGAGGAGAGAATAAAGGCTAAAGGACTACCCATAAAGGTGCTTGATAACTTAGAAATTCAAGAGATAGACATACAGGAAGAGATAGACAGATACTGGGGAGAGGTCTACAGGTTCATAGAGCTTCTCTTCAACACCACGGGACTCCACGAGATACTCTCGGAAGAGCTCGCGATACTGCCGGGAATGGAGGAGATAACGAGCCTCCTTTACGTGAACAAGTATTACAACGAAGGGAAGCACGACGTCCTAATCCTTGACCTTCCCCCTACGGGAGAGAGCATCCGCTTCGTCTCCATGCCAATAGTTATGAAGTGGTATATGAAGAAGATTTTCAAGACAGAGAGACTCATAATGAAGGTGGCAAGACCCACGGTAGGAAGGATGACTGATGTTCCCCTCCCCGACGACGAATACTTTAAGGCTCTTGAGACCTTCTACGAGAGACTGAAGGGCGTTGACGAAATTCTCATAAACCCCGAGATAACCTCCATAAGGATAGTTTCCAATCCAGAGAAGATGGTTCTAAAGGAGAGCCAGAGAGCCTTTTTATACTTCCTGCTCTTCGGTGTTAACGTTGACGCAGTGGTCGTAAACAAGGTCATCCCCGAGGAGATTTTTGAAAAGGAGGACTGCTCCTTCTTCAAGAACTGGCTAAATATCCAGAAGAAATACATAAAGGAGATAGAGGACTACTTCTCTCCCGTTCCCGTGTTTAAAGTGCCACTCCTTCAGGAGGAGGTCGTAGGCTTAGAAAAGTTGGAAAAACTCGCAAAGCTCGTTTACGGAGAAGAGGACCCCTCCAAGGTATTCCATAAAGAGATTCCTTACAAAATTGAGCACAAAGACGGAAAGTATATCATCCGCATAAAAGCACCGGGAATAAAGAAGGAATCAGTTTCCCTCGTGAAGGGAGAGGACGAAATCGTTGTTAGAGTAGGCAACTTCAAGAGCCACATAATGCTCCCCAGAAAGCTCAGGAACTTAGAACCCGAGAAGGCTAAGGTGGAAGGGGACGAAATACTCATATTCATGTCATGAAAAAAGAAGACCTACCGAAGGTATTAGAAATTCTAAAAAAGGAATTTCCAAAGTGGAACGCTCCCGTAGTTCACATGATAGCCCAGCACAGGAGGGACCCCTTCCGCGTTTTGGTGTGTGCTCTCCTTTCCACAAGGACAAAGGATGAGCTCACCCACAAGGTGTGTAAGAGATTCTTTGAGAAGGTTAAAACTCCCGAAGATTTGCTCAAACTCTCCGAGGAAGAAATCCAGAAGCTCATATACCCTGTAGGTTTTTACAGAATAAAGGCAAAACAGTTAAAGGAGATTGGTAAGATACTGGTTGAAAACTACGGAGGCAAAGTTCCCGACACCTTAGAGGAGCTTGTGAAACTCCCCGGCGTGGGAAGGAAAGTGGGAAACCTCGTTCTTTCTAAAGGCTACAACAAGCCCGCTATAGTGGTTGACGTTCACGTCCACAGAATCGTAAACCGCTGGTGTTTAGTAAAAACCAAAAATCCAACCGAAACCGAGTTCAAACTTATGGAGATAGCTCCCAAGGAGCTCTGGAGTGAAATTAATTACCTGCTTGTAGCTTTTGGACAGACCATCTGCACACCGCAAAAGCCAAAGTGTAACATCTGCCCTATAGAAAAATACTGTGGGAAGTGTTTTAATCGGTAGGACATTCTATTTTTACTCTGTAGTACAACCTTCCTTCCACACCAGGTTCTAGTACTGTATAAGAGGGCTTAGCAATTTTAAACACGTCGACTTTTAGAGTGCCCGAAGAGTCCAGCTCTACACCGCTTCCCCCTATATCCCCGTAGAAGGTATCCGTACCGGCGGGGGAGATAATTTCAATTTTGATATCATGGCCGCTATATTGGTTTTCCAGCAGTGTAGTATGTGTGGGAATTATATCAGCAATAAGCAATTTTTGTATAGTATCAACACCTATGTTTTTAAAGTCTATTCTGTATTCTAGAATGTCGCGGGGTTTTTGCATCGTTTGTTTTTCAAAAGCTTTCACCTGCGGTAACGTTCCTAACCCACTTTTCCAGTATTAGATTTCCTGTACCACCTGTACCTCTAAATTATTAGTAACGGTATCCATCACATCGTCAAAGTCGTCAAATTCCCCTTCCATACTTTTTCACTACATGTCTAATCTTTAGGTAGCCATTGGTATACTTTATACGGATCTGTTTCTTATTCCTCCGCTTGAGGTAATTTCGCAAGTATCTTTTAAAAAAGTCCCTTCATCTCTTAATTCTACAACTATACTCCATATCCATACTTGAGAACGCCAAGTTCAGACATTGGAGGAAAGGTATTTAATGAAAATGAAGGAAGCGAGCCAAGACCAGACAGTCTCGTATTTAGCATTGTGAGGGAAACGTTTGTAAAAGCTTTTCATCCTATGCTTTATGTGTCTAAAAAAACCTCTCTACAACATTTCTACCGATACTTCCTAGGAATTTAGCCAATGAATGCCACCATAGCCTTACTGCCTCAGGACTAACTTCTATTCCCATTGTTTGCTTTAGAACTTTTGCTACCTTTCTAAAGGACAATCCGTTAAAATACAAAACTA